>JADIMI010000035.1 GCA_017694845.1 Candidatus Cryptobacteroides intestinavium | reverse complement strand
TTTTCCAACAGATATTTCCACATAGGCATTCCTCCTTTTACTGCAGTCTCGTCCTGAAGCTCGCGATGCTGGCGGCCAGCAGCACCGTGGCCATTCCTCCAAGGATGGACAGTTCCTTGATGACAGAGGATAGCCCGTCCCCCTGGATCATGATCTTCTTGACAAGTATGATGAACCATTTTGCCGGAATTATATCCGAGAACCACTGCAGCACTTCAGGCATGCTTTCGCACGGGAATATGATTCCGGAGAATATCATTGTCGGCATTGTCAGCCCCATCCCGCAGATAAGCATTGCTGTCTTCTGGCTCGGGGAAATGACCGATACCAGGATCCCGATCGCAAGTGATGTGATGACGAATATCAGGGCTGCAAGGGAAAGCAGGGCGAGGCTGCCGTTGATGGGGACTTCCATGACATAGTGCGCAAGCATCAGAATGCTGATGAAATTGACGGCAGACAGCACGAGATATGGCATCAGTTTGCTCAATATCACCCATATCGGCTTCACGGGGGACACAAGCAGAAGCTCCAGAGTCCCTGTCTCCTTCTCCCTGACGATGGACACGGCCGTCATCATAGTGCATATCAGCATAAGTATCAGCCCCATCACACCCGGTACGAAATTGTATGATGATTTCATTGCAGGGTTGTACATCAGCTGCACGGACGGTGTCATTGATGTCTTTTTCTCTCCTGTCATCGAAACGGATATGTCGTATTGTTCCTGCTGGAGCACTCCCGAGACATAGCTGGTAATGATTCTGGCCGTATTCGGGTCCGATCCGTCTCCGATGATTTTTATGCATGCCTTTCCCGAGGATATCAATCTGCTCCCGAAATCCCTTTCGAAACATACTGCCGCATCGGCCCTGTCTTTCATAAAAAGGTCGGCGATCCCTGAAGGACTGTCGAGCATTCCTGCCGTCTCCAGATACCTGTTGCTTCCGATCCTGTCGATTGTACTTCTGACAAGAGGATCGGAGATGTCCCCGCAGAATGCTATCCGTGCCCTCGTCACTTCAGTGCTGACAGCGAAGCCGAAAAGGATGATCTGCATCACCGGCATCACCATCACTATAAGGACTGTCCTCATATCCCTGAATATGTGCAGGAATTCCTTCCTGACCGAAGCCCGGAATTCTTTCATAGTCATTCCTCCCTTTCCGCCCTTCCGGCCACTGTCATGAATACCTCATCCATATTCCGGGCGGAGAATCTTTCTTTCAGTCTTGACGGAGAGTCCAGAGCGGCTATCCTTCCATCCACCATTATCGAGACACGGTCGCAGTATTCCGCTTCGTCCATATAATGTGTGGTGACAAATATCGTAGTCCCTTTCTCCGCCGTCTCATAGATGAGCTCCCAGAATCTCCTCCTTGTCTCCGGATCGACTCCTCCCGTGGGCTCATCAAGAAAGACGATCTGCGGCCCGTGGACAAGCGCAATGCAGAAGGAGAGCCTCTGTTTCCAGCCCAGAGGCAGCTCGCTTGTATACCGGTCCTTTTCCTCTGACATCCCGAGCATTGACAGCATCATATCGGTCTTCTCCTGTATCTCCTTGTCCTTCAGTCCGTAGATCCCTCCGAACAGCCGGATGTTCTCCCTCACTGTCAGATCAGGGTACAGGGAGAATCTCTGGCTCATATATCCTATATTGCGCTTTATCCTTTCCTGTTCGCTCCGGATGTCGAATCCGGCCACTGTCCCTGTGCCGGATGTGGGACGGCTCAGGCCGCAGAGTATCCTCATCGCTGTAGTCTTGCCTGCACCGTTCGCCCCGAGAAAACCGAATATTTCCCCTCTGCGGACATCGAAGCTGATATTGTCCACGGCAGTGAAATTCCCGAATTTCTTCGTGAGGTTCCTGATTTCTATGACATTCAGTTCTGTGTCCATTTCTTTGACAGTTGCATGAAACAATCTTCTATGCCAGGGGTGATCTCAGTGGCGGTACAGTCAGTGAATCCTCTTCCCGCAGCTTCTGCAAGTATCTTCTGCATACTGGTCCTCTCCGGACTGTATGCAAGGTGGTGCGAATCCCCGAACGAGAAACAGCTCAGCACTCCGTCTATCTGTCTCAAGGCCTTGAGCAGAGGGTACATCCGCCCTGCCTTTATGGAAAGTATCCTGTAAGGGTAACGCGAGATTATCTCCGAAGGTGTGCCTGTCCCGATGATCTCACCCTCCTTTATCAGGGCCAGCCTGTCGCAGAGCGACGCCTCGTCCATATATGGAGTCGACACGAATATCGTCACTCCCGAAAGCCTTATCCTGTCCAGCATTGTCCAGAAATCTTTCCTGCTCACGGCATCCACCCCTGTCGTAGGTTCATCCAGAAACAGCACCGAAGGCTTGTGGACCAGGGCGCAGCACAGGGCGAGCTTCTGTTTCATCCCTCCTGACAGTTTTCCTGCCCTGCGGTCCCGGAACGGCTCTATCTGTGAATATATCTCCCTGATTGTCGCATAGCTGTCCCTGACGGTGGTGCCGAAAAGGGTAGCGAAAAAGTCGAGATTCTCATATACGCTCAGATCCTGGTACAGTGAGAATCTTCCGGGCATATATCCGATGATCCTCCTTATCTTGAAATAGTCCTTGACGATGTCCATACCGCATATCCGGCCCCGGCCTGAATCGGCCGGCATCAGTGTCGTCATTATCCTGAACAGGGTGGTCTTCCCGGCTCCGTCCGGCCCGATGAGACCGAATATCTCCCCTTGTCCCACAGAGAGGGAGATGTTCCTGACTGCACTGACCTTCCTGTAGCTCTTCGATATGCCGCATATCTCAATGGCATCCATAGTCATATGCGATTAAAGGTTCAGTCGGTAATGATATAGGCGTACATCCCGAGCCGCAGCCGGGCATCTTTCTCTACAGCCACCTTGACGGCGTAGACCATATCGGCCCTTTCGTCCCTGGTCTGGATGTTCTTGGGCGAGAATTCTGCCTCCCGGGATATCCACACCACGGTGCCGGAGCAACTTTCAGGGTTACGGGACCCGTCATCAGGTATCACTTTCACCTTGTCCCCGATATGTATCCCCCCGAGCTGGGCGGTGGAGAAATAGGCCCGGACATATATGTCATCCATATCTGCGATCTCGAACAGCGGCTTGCCTGAAGACACCGTTTCTCCCTCTTCTGCATATTTGGCCAGCACGGTGCCGTCGATAGGGGAGTATATCCTGCATTTCCTGAGCCTGTCCTCCGCTTCCGCTATCTGTACGTCAAGGGTGCTGATCTCGCAGGCCACGCTTTCGTTGTTCTGCCTGTATGTCTGCTCGGCAGCTGCGATCTGGCCCTCGAGGATTCTGATCTGCGATTCGAGGTCATCCACATTCTTCTGTGTGCCGGCATTCTTTTCGAGCAGGCCCTCCGCGCGTCTGAGTTCTGTACGGAGATTCTCGAGCTGGGCGTATTGTGCCCTTGTCTGGCAGCTGATGTCCACGGTCTTGACCTTTGCGCTTTCCTTACGCCTTATAAGTTCTTCTTTCTGCAGCCATATCTGGACCGTATCGATGTGCCCTATGCATTCGCCCCTGACAAGCCGGTCCCCCTCCTTTATGTCAAATCTCATTATCCGTCCGCTGCTCTCGGATGACACTGTCACGTCTGTCGCATCCACATAGCCGCAGGCGTCGAAGTCCGGTGTGCGGTGTCCGCAGCCTGCCACAGCCGCTGCTGCGGCTAAGGCGATTATTCCTTTAATGTCGTGTGTTTTCATAGCATCTGTCCTATCTTGTTGTCTGTTCCGGGTAGCCTGTGCAGTTCTTCAGGTCGTAGACTGCCATCAGAAGCTGTATCTCGTGTACCGATTGCGCGGCCCTTGCATTGTATTCGTCGCTTATCCTGTCCATCAGGTCCGACATGGAGATGGTGCCGTTGCGGTACTGCTCTTCACCGGTCTCCCGTATGGATTCGTAGAGGCTGATTATTTCCTTGTCCCTGTCCAGCTGTCTCCTTGCCTTGTCGATGGCGCTCTGCATCTGTGTGGCGTTGAGGTCCGTATTGAATATGAATGTCTCCCTGTCGGATTCGATTGTCCTCATCTGCGTGTCGAGTTTCCTCTTTTCGCTTTTCCTCGTGTACAGAGCCCCGATGTCCCAGGACATTTTCACTCCGGCGGTATAGTAAGGCTGGAATGAATTCTTGAGGATGTTCAGCCCGGGCCGGCCGATGCCTCCCTGTATCGACAGACTGAATCTTGGTGATATCTTGGAGTCGAGCTGCCGCAGCTGGGCCTCATTCTGCCGCAGCCGGGCATTATAGAGGAGAAGTTCAGGCCTTGAGACCGGCCCGCCGGCAGTGTATCCATCATCGGGAATCGTCAGTTCCCTCCCTTCTATGCTTATGCCGGTGAGTTTCTCCAGCATTTTCACATACGCTTCCCTGTCGGAGAGAAGTCCGTCTTTCTGCTGTCCGCAGTCCAGCATTTTCACCCGTATCATATCCAGGTCGGTCCGGTAGGCCGTGCCGTTGTCGATGCGTGCCTGCACCTGTCCGGCGTTCCTCTCAAGACTTTCCGCCAGAATGTCGTTCTGCCGTATCTGGCTGTCTATGAGAAGAATTCCGAGATAGATCTTTGCAACCCTGTCGTTGATCGAGTACACCGACACTTCCACCTGCTTCTTCTGTACCTCCGCCGTGGTGCTGTATACTTCCTTCTGGCTTCTGGTTGTCCCGCCATCCCATATCGTCTGGCTGATCTCTCCGACAAGGGAATACTGGTCGTGCGGAAGGTTGAATGTGAATCCGGGGATGTCGAACGGCATTTCCACCACATCCGACTGGTATGTGGCCTTGCCGGAAATGTTCAGATGCGGCAGCCATGTTTTCATCACCGTGGAAATATCATACCCGGCGGCTTCATCGATCAGGTCAAGCTGCCTGATCTGAGGGTAGTTCCCTCTGGCGAGTTCCATACACTGCTCGATACTGATACTGCCTCCTTCAGCCTGTCCCCGGCACAGGGCGGGAAGGAAAATGATGAGCAGCATAATCAGTCTTTTGGTTTTCCCTGTCATAGTCAGTTGTCTTTACTTTTGTCCTGTTTTTCTATGTCTCCATAGAGCCTTGCTCTTATCAGCCTTATTATTTCGTCTTTTCGGGATGCGAGCATTTCATCCAGCCTGTCAGGGCTTATGTCCCCGAAGAGCCTGCCGGCGGCAGGTATGAGCATAAATGAGGACAGGTTCAGGGTGGTTATGTCTATGATGAGCTGTCCGGGATCGATCGGGGTGATCCTGCCCCTGTCGATCTCCTCCTGTACGAGCCTGTAGTGAAAGCCAATGATTTTCCGGAGGGTGTCCCGGATACGTCCCCTGTAGCCGGCGATCAGTTCAGGGTTGAACCGTACCGTATCATACAGAAAGCCCGGAAGCCGGGGATGGGCTGCCAGGAAGTCGAAATGTGTGGATATCCCGGTCTTGAGACTTTCCCAGAACGGGGCATCCTTTTTCATCACCGTCTGAAATGAGTCAAGCAGTTCCTTCAGGTTCTTGTCCAGCACCTTTATGAATATATGCTCCTTGGTCCTGAAATAATAGTGCAGCATGGCGTGGGTCACTCCGGCCTTCCGTGCAATCATCGTCGTGGTGGTCAGATTGTAGCCGTTTTCAAGGAACAGTTCTTCTGCGGCTGACATAATCGCCTGTTCCGTACTGTTCTTCTCTCTGTCTTTTCCGATACGCATATTTTAACAATAATGTTTAACAGCTCTGTTAACAACAATGCAAATGTATGTCTTTTTCTGAAAGAAGGAAAATTTTCAGAGGGAAATCTGCGATTGCCGCCGCGAAATTTCTGAATTATTTGAAATTTCCATATATTAGCGGACGTAAACAGCAACCGATGACTTATGAAAACCATTCCGGCCCTTCTTTCAGCATTGATATTGATCACGGTTTCCGGTATCCGGAACGCAGATGCGCAGAACATATTGAAACTGGATGAGACCCAGCCTGTGGAGAACATTATCCCCGGCAATATGAAATTTTGTCTCGGAGGGTTCCGCATCGGCAGCCACTGGCTGTCGGAGGAGGAATTGAGACATTATATAGGGGATGAGGTCTACTATGAGACATATCACGGGGCGAGACAGCAGTATCTGGCCGGATCGGTGCTTATGGGAGGCGGAGCCGGAATCGTTATCGCCGCAGCCATGGTGCAGGGGATTGTCGGCAGCAACTACCCTAATTCCGCTTATGCACAACGTGCAAACGCAATGTGCCTGTTATCATATATTGTAGGGACGACATCGATGCTGACCGGCATACCGTTCCTGGCCATAGGTTCAGGCCGGCTGAAATGGGTGGCATCGGACTATAATGCAAGACAGGCACCCGTATCTCTCGATCTGGGCGCCTGTCCGAACGGTATAGGCCTGTGCCTGAGATTCTGATCTGAATATCGAAGATACTCAGTCCTTTACGTTTGCCAGTGCCTCGCGGATCCTGGACTCTATCTCATCGCACAGTTCGGTATTGTCCTCCAGAAGCTGCTTTACAGCTTCACGGCCCTGTGCAAGCCTGGTGTCCCCGTAGCTGAACCATGAGCCGCTCTTCTTGATGATGTCGAACTCGACTCCGAGGTCGATGATCTCTCCGATGTGCGAGATCCCTTCTCCGAACACGATGTCGAACTCGGCCTTCTTGAACGGCGGAGCCAGCTTGTTCTTCACGATCTTCACCCTTGTGCGGTTGCCCAGGGCCTCCTCTCCATCCTTGATCTGCGTCGTCTTGCGTACATCCACGCGTACGGATGCATAGAACTTGAGGGCGTTGCCTCCGGTGGTGGTCTCAGGGTTGCCGAACATCACACCGATCTTGTCCCTGAGCTGGTTGATGAAGATGCAGCATGTGTTGGTCTTGCTGATATTCGCCGTCAGTTTCCTCAGCGCCTGGCTCATAAGCCTTGCCTGGAGCCCCATCTTCGAATCTCCCATCTCGCCCTCGATCTCAGCCTTTGGAGTCAGGGCTGCGACGGAGTCGATGACAATGATGTCGATCGCCCCCGAGCGGATGAGGTCATCGGCTATCTCCAGTGCCTGCTCCCCGTTGTCCGGCTGGGATATGAGCAAAGTGTCGAGGTTGACGCCAAGATTCTTTGCGTAGGTCCTGTCGAAGGCATGCTCGGCATCAATGATCGCCGCGATGCCATTCTGCTTCTGTGCCTGGGCTATCGCGTGGATAGCCAGTGTCGTCTTTCCGCTCGATTCCGGCCCGTAGATCTCGATCACCCTTCCACGAGGGTAGCCTCCGATCCCGAGGGCGTGGTCCAGAGCGATCGATCCGCTCGGGATCACTGAGACTTCCATACTTGACTTCTGTCCCAATGGCATGATAGCCCCTTTCCCGAAATCCTTCTCAATCTTGTCAAGGGTAGCCTGCAGTGCTTTCATTTTGGCTGCATTCACATCTGTCCCTGCTTTTTCTTCTGCTTCTTTAGCCATAAGATCTATAAATTAAGGTTAATAATCTGCGCCGGGCGCACTGTCGCAAAGTTAGTCAAAAAGCCGGAACAGAAAAGGAGTGATCCGAAATTTATTTTCGGAAAATCCTGAATTTTGTCTATGTTTGCGTAAAATGTCATTGAATGAAGGAAAGACTTTTAGGTAAGGATCCGGATGAACTTCGGGCGGTGGCGGAGGAGGCAGGACTGCCTCGGTTCGCTGCATCCCAGATTGCACAATGGCTCTATGTGAAGAAAGTCCGGTCCATAGAGGAAATGACCAATCTGTCGAAGGCCGGCAGGGCGGCGCTTTCGGAAAAATACGAGGTCGGCTGCACCGGATATGATATGGTGCACCGGTCGGTGGACGGGACGCGGAAGTATCTGTTCCCGGTGGGCGGACAGGCAGAAGGCTCCGACAGAACGCTGGAGCGGAGTGCTGTCGAGGCGGTGATGATTCCGGATGGAGACAGGGCTACTCTATGCGTGTCATCCCAGTCAGGCTGCAGGATGGGCTGCCGTTTCTGTATGACAGGCCGGCAGGGCTTCCACGGAAACCTGCATGTGGCGGACATTATATCACAGTTCATTGCGATAGATGAGAGAGGCAGCCTCACAAACGCCGTATTCATGGGAATGGGCGAGCCTCTCGACAATTACGCCAATGTATCGAAAGCGATACGGGTTCTTGTTTCGGACTGGGGATTCGGTTGGAGCCCCAAACGGATCACGGTCTCCACCATAGGCGTGCTCCCTGTCCTGAGACGCTATCTTGATGAGTCCAGATGCCACCTTGCCGTGAGCCTGCATTCTCCTTTCTCCGAAGAAAGGCAGTCCATTATGCCTGTGGAGAAGGCCTGGCCGATAGAGGCGGTCGTTGACCTTATACGCCAGTATGATTTCACCGGCCAGCGTAGGGTCAGCTTCGAATATACGATGTTCGAAGGGTTCAATGATGACAAGCGGCACGCGGATGCCCTGGTGCGGCTTCTCAGGGGCCTGGAGTGCCGTGTCAACCTCATAAGGTTCCACCAGATACCCGACTTCCCCTACAGGTCCTCGTCCGATGCGGTGATAGCCGCTTTCCGGGACAGGCTGAACAATGCCGGGACAGTCGCCACGGTGAGGGCATCCAGGGGAGAGGACATATTTGCAGCGTGCGGGATGCTTGCCGGAAAGCACGGGAAGGCATCGGCCGGACATGGAAAGGAGGGGGAATGAGACAGACGGTCCTGATATTGTTTCTTGTGGCTGCGGCATTTCTGTCCGGTTTTCCGGCCGGAGCGGCTGATGTCGTATATCCTGTCCCGAAACGTCCGTATTCCCGTAATGACTCCCTCGCCATATCGGAAGTCCGGTCTATGATGGACAGTATCCGGCGGCACCGTCCGACAGTGGCGCTTGTGCTGAGCGGAGGAGGGGCCAAGGGTGCGGCCCATATCGGAGTGATAAAGTATCTGGAGTCGATAGGGATGCCTGTGGATATGGTATTGGGGACCAGTATGGGCGGTCTCATAGGAGGGCTGTATGCCCTCGGCTATAACGGTGCACAGCTCGATTCGATCATCCGGACGGTCGACTGGGAGCTGGCGTTGAGCGACAGGGTGCCACGTCGCTTCATCTCCTATTCCGAGATGAAGTACAAGGAGCGTTATGTGCTGACCATTCCTTTCTACTACAGGCAGAAGGATGAGAAAGTGGCTTCTGCGGATGTGGATTTCAGCGGCGGTCAGGAGGAGAACCAGCCCCTTCAGCTCGGTGCTGACAAGACGGAGACCGCGGACATCATCAAGACCAACCTTATGGGCAGCCTCCCGTCAGGTTATATCAAGGGACAGAATGTCTACAATCTCATAGCGGCTCTTTCCGTGGGCTATCAGGATTCTCTCCTGTTCAGCCGTCTGCCAGTGCCCTTCGCATGCGTGGCGACCGATCTGGTGAAAGGCGAAGGGGTGTTCTGGCATTCGGGAAAGATGACCACCGCCCTCAGGTCCACAATGTCCATCCCGGGAGTGTTCGCCCCGGTCAAGGTGGACGGGATGGTGCTTGTGGATGGCGGTATGAGGGACAATTTCCCGGTGTCGGAGGCAAGGTCGCTCGGGGCGGACATAGTGATCGGGGTGGATCTGGGCAGCGATGACAGGAAGTATGATGAGATCAACAATATAGGGGATCTCTTCGGCCAGGGTGTGGATATGCTCGGCCGGCCGGCGACTATTGCCAACCGCAGGCTTCTGGATCTGAACATAAAGCCTGAACTGGATGAGTACAATATGATGAGCTTTGACAGCAGGAGCATAGACATCATCATAGACAGGGGGTGGAAGGCTGCGGAGAACTGCGCCGTGACTCTCGCATACCTGAAATCGAGGGTGGGTAGTGACGCCGGGTCTCCTCTGCACGGCAGGAAGGCTGTGGATTTCAGCGCAGTCCCGGTGACAGTGGATGGAATAGAGATCAGGGGCGTCTCCGACAAGGACAGGGCTATCCTTATGCGTGACATACACATAGAGCCCGGGGACACCCTCACCAAGGCGGATGTGGAAGGTATCGTCGCGAGGATCTATGGTACCAAGGTGTTCGAGTTCGTCACATACGAAATGGAGGGGAGCGGCGAGCCTTATCATCTGGTGGTGAACTGCAAGAAAGGTCCTGTCCACAGGTTCGGCGTCGGGCTGAGGGTCGACACAGAGGAAGTCGTGGCCGTGATGCTCAATCTCGGTCTGAATTCATATACGCTCGCGGGGTCGAAGTTTGACTTTACCGCCAAGATCGGGACCAATCCGTATCTCGGTGTAAAATATTCGTATGACAATATAGGGATACCTACGCTCAATCTGGCGGCATCGGTCAAATGGACCAACATAGATATGCTCGATGCCATCGGGATGACAGCCACCAATATGGGACTGAAGTATTTCGATACTGTCCAGGAGGCGTATCTGTCCAAGCTCGCCTGGTCGCTGTTCGATCTCAAGGGCGGTCTCAGGAACAGGTATTTTATGGTCAGGTCCCTCTCCAACGAGATTACGTTCCCGGGCTACATCGACGGCCTGGAATACGGGACGCTGAGCAATGATTACCTTTCGCTTTTCCTGGATGGCAGGGCGGACACTTTCGATGATGGATACTTCCCGCATTCGGGATTCTCGGCAGGGTTCAATTATGAATGGGTGTTCAGCGGAGCTCCGAACAGGATAACGAATTTCCACGTGGTAAGTGCGGGTATCAAAGGGATAGTGCCTGCCCGGAAGGTCTTTTCTTTCATCCCATCGGCCTCTGTCCGCTTTGTCCTCGGAGCTTCCCCGCTTGCCTATATGAACTTCGCGGGAGGCTCGATTGCGGGCCGTTATTTCGACCAGCAGATGGCATTTGTCGGCAGGAACAATGTGGTTCCGATGCGCAATATACTGACCTTGTTCAGGACCGATTTCCGTTTTGAAGTGGCGAGGAACCACTATCTCACCGGTATAGTCAATTATGCCAGGGACAGTGATACGTTGGAGCGGTATGTTTCAGAGAGTGCCGGCAACTGGTTCGGGGCCGGTGTAGAATATGCCTACAACGCCTTCTTCGGTCCGGTCAAGGCCGACCTGCACTGGTCCAACATAAGCAGGGACATCAACGGTGGAATAGGATTCTACATCAGTATAGGATATAATTTCTGATATGATTTCATATATGGCGGCAAGGCCTTACCGGACGTGAGACTGAGGATCGGTATGGAAAAAGATATGAGCGACATATACAGCAGAATACTGGAGCGGATGCGTCATCTCTGTTCCGTGAGGGAATACTGCACTTCCGATATCCGTCTGAAGATCGACCGGATGCTTGCACAGACCGGATACGGGAAGGATGCGGGTCAGGACGGATATGGAAGAGCTTCCGGAACTGGCGGTGATACCGTCGGGACGGAGAGCGCGGCGGCTTCTGCAGCAGATATGGGGGATATGATCATCTCTTCATTGAAAAAAGATGGATATCTGTCTGATCTGCGCTATGCTGCAGCATTTGCAAGGGACAGGGCTTCCATTTCGGGGTGGGGAAGTGCAAAGATCAGGTATGCCCTGGCGGCAAAAGGGCTCGACAGGGACACGGTTTCCGCTGCGCTCGAGCAGATTGATGAGTCCAGGGCCTCCTCAAGGCTTGAAAAACTGCTGGAGACGAAATACCGGAGTCTTGCCTCTTCCTCGGACAAGGAGTCTGTATACAGACTGCGTGACAGGCTGATCCGGTTCGCTCTGGGCAGAGGGTATTCATACGATGATGTGCTTCCTGTTGTCGACAGGCTTGCTGCCGGTGCCTGCCGGGAAGACGACAATGACAATTAATGCGTTACAGAATATGAATAGCAGTGTTATCCGTAGAGTGCGTCATCTTGCGGCATTCTTTATCCTTCCTCTCTTGTTCTCCTGTTCGGAAGGTTCTCCCGATTTCCGGATGATGTCATTCAATGTCAGGTATATCAACGATGCCATCGATACGGGGCAGACAAACTGGGAGTCCCGTAAAGGGCCTGTACTGAAGCTGCTGAAAGATAAAATGCCGGATGTAATCGGATTCCAGGAGCCACGCAGAGAGCAGGTCGATTTCATCGTTGCAGGTCTTCCTATGTATGGCCATATTGAACTTGGCCGGGATCATGGAATAAGCGAGGATGGTGGGGAGCACCTTATGATAATGTATATCAAGGACAAATATGATCTTACTGACAGCGGCTCGTTCTGGATGAGCCCGACACCCGATGTAGTGTCCCGTGGCTGGGATGCGATGTGCCGAAGGATCACAGTATGGGTGAGGCTCAGGGAGAAGGATACGGGGAAGGAACTGTATTTCTTTGATACCCACTTTGACCATATCGGAGTAGAAGCGAGAAGGCAGGAGGCATTGCTGCTTGCCGAAAAGATGAAGGAGATCGCGGGGGAAAGCGCACCCGTCTTTGTGTGCGGAGACTTCAATATGGATTCTTCCGATCCGTCAATGGCCCCGATAAGGGACTGGATGAATGAGGCCTGTGCCGATGCTCCTCTGACAGACAAGGGATATACATACAACGGATTCGGTATCGGCTCCAGCCTGTTGAAGATCGACCATGTCTTCTACCGGAATGCCCTTCCTCTTACCTATAGCATAATAAGGGAGGACTACGGTGTGAAATATGTCTCTGACCATTATCCTGTACTGGCTGAATTTGATTTCTGATTGCCTGTGGCCGGTATCCGCTGTCGTATTTGATTTTAGCATTAAATTTATCAAATTTGCGGTATATAAAACGGACTTGTATGAGCTATCTTATCAGACCGGAGGGTTACCGCCCTCTGCTTGACCAGCGCCAGACCGAGCTGGCAATCAAACAGATCAAGGATTTTTTCCAGCTTAACCTTTCATCAGAACTCAGGCTGCGCAGGGTGACCGCCCCGCTTTTCGTCCTCAAAGGGATGGGAATCAACGATGATCTCAACGGAGTGGAGCGTCCTGTATCGTTCAGGATCAAGGATATGGCAGATGCGGAGGCGGAAGTAGTGCATTCCCTTGCCAAATGGAAAAGGCTTACGCTGGCTGAATACGGTATCGAGCCGGGATATGGGATCTATACCGATATGAATGCCATCAGGGCAGATGAGGAGCTGGGCAATCTGCATTCCCTGTATGTCGACCAGTGGGACTGGGAAAGGGTGATCATGGAAACTGACCGCAATGTCGCTTTCCTGAAGAAGACTGTCCGCAGCATTTATTCCTCTATGGTCAGGACGGAATATATGGTCTGTGAAATGTATCCTCAGATAACTCCGATGCTCCCTCGGGAAGAAGGACTGCTGTTCATACATTCCGAGCATCTCAGACAGCGTTATCCCGACCTGTCACCAAAGGAAAGGGAGGATATGGTGGCCAGAGAGTACGGAGCAGTATTTATAATAGGTATAGGAGGACGTCTTGGAGATGGGACGAGACATGATGGACGCGCCCCGGACTATGATGACTGGTCCACTGTGGCGGAAGATTCCCCTGCAGTATGCCCGATTTCCGGAACGGAGCCGGCAGCCTTTGTGACTGAAGATTCCCCTCTTGACAGCCGTCCTACGGAAACGGGGCCGGCAGCCTCTTTATCGAGACTGGCTGGTTTGAACGGTGACCTGATAGTATGGAACGATGTCCTCAAGAGGTCTTTCGAGGTATCGTCTATGGGCATCAGGGTGGACAAGGCTGCTCTTCTGCGCCAGCTGAAGGAGGCTTGTCAGGAAGAGAGACTCGGTCTCTATTACCACAGACAGCTGATGTCCGATACCCTGTCTCTGTCTATCGGAGGCGGTATAGGCCAGTCCCGACTGTGTATGCTTCTTCTCCGCAAGGCCCATATCGGAGAGATCCAGGCGAGCATCTGGCCTGCAGAAATGCGCCGTGCCTGCGTCGATGCCGGCATCCCGCTGATCTGATGCCTGATGGCTCTGTCTTCCGAGGGTCGTGTCTCTTTTAGGTAGTCCATAGGGCAGACCCGATCCCCGACGGACCGCGAACACGTATATTTTGTAATCGGCTGATCCACAATACAATGCAAATTTGCCTTGTTCGCGGTCCCCACTTTTTTGGGGGGGACCACGAACATCAGTTTTTTGTAATAACCTGTTCTTCAATAATATACAAAAATCCCGTGTTCGCGGTCCGCTGTCCCCTCCGGGCCATAGTCATTCTGAGTAACACACTCTGTCATTCCGAGCAGCGCACTCTGTCATTCCGATGACCTCTGTCATTCTGAGCGGCACACTCTGTCATTCCGAGCGAAGCGAGGAATCTGGAGCCGGAATACAGAAACAGACATCAAAAACAGAAAAAACATAACGGAACGTAAAAATCACATCTCAAAACAGAAAAGCCTGGCGGCAGGGTATTGACTGAAGCTGGATGTAGCGGTACCTTGGCCGAAAAAGCCAGGGATATGGGAACGATGAAAACTGAAGAGAGACCGGAGGGGAGGAACGCCTCCGCCCGGCGTTATGTCGACATCCTCTCCGATGCAGGGTTCAAGGCCGTCTTCGGGGACCAGAGGAACAAGGATGTGCTGCTCGACCTGCTGAACGTGGTGCTTCCGCCGCACAGGAAGGTGGATGACATCAGCTACTCCACCACGGAGCTGCCGGGGCTCACCCTCAGCAACAAGAACGTGAGGCTCGACCTCCGCTGCACCGGCAGGGACGGGACGGTGTTCATAGTCGAGGTGCAGTGCTACAGGCAGGAGAACCTTTTCAGCAGATGTGTCGGGTATGCCGCCAGGGTCTACGACTCCGGGACGGAGAGAGGGGACGGACAGAGGTACGACATACCTCCCGTATACTTCATCTGCCTCCTCGGGGACGGTGCCGACGGGTTCGACAGGGAGGGTCCGCTGTGGGAGGACAGATTCATATCGGAGTACACTTTCAGGGAAAAAACGAGCAACGATGTTCCGGCGGAGACAATTTTTTGTATCTTCGTGGAGTTGAACCGATTCAGGAAGGATCTGCAGGAGTGCGGGAGCGAGGAGGACAGGTGGTGCTACGCGCTGAAGAGGGTGGGGACGCTTGGCGGCCTTCCCGACGGGCTGAGGGAGGATGCGTTCGAGCGTCTGTTCAGGGCCTGCGAGATAGCGCGGTTCGACCGGGAGAGGAGACTCACATACGAGAATGATATGATAACGGAACGCGACTACTGGAACATCATCGACACCGCCGCCAGACAGGGCAGGGC
>JADIMI010000034.1 GCA_017694845.1 Candidatus Cryptobacteroides intestinavium | reverse complement strand
TGGATAAAACGCCTGTAAAAGAGATACTTACTGATTGCGATTACAAAAATGTCAAAGAACTAAATTATAAACAGTTGAAAATCAGCTGGGACTAAGTGCCCAGCAGTGATAATTTTTTGTTTCAGGGGGGAGTAAGTAACAATTTTGCAGAATGAATATGTGCAGTTGTACTGGCAGAAAATCGCCATAGAGGCCCGTCTGGTCACTGGCAGCAGCTTTCATCGTTGCAGTGATGGGCCTTGTCCTCGAACTCGAGGGTGGAATGGGCGATACCGATGCTGACGAGAAGAGCCTTCAGCCGTTCCTTTATCAGGTGCATATTGTCGATATCAGAAATGACGACGTGGGCGGTGAGTGCATATTCCGTGGTGCTGATGGCCCAGATATGGATGTGGTGGACTTCTTCCACCCCAGCTTCTGCCTCCATCTGTCTCTCGATATTCTCGACATCGAACTGTTCCGGGGTTCCGTCAAGGGCGAGCCTGATGCTGTCTTTGAGGATGTCCCATGTGGAGTACAGTATGATCGCCGCTATCACCATACCGATTATCGGGTCTATGATGTTCCATCCGGTGAACTTGATTATCACTCCGGACACGATGACTCCGATGGATACGAGCGTGTCCGCGAGCATATGCATATAGGTGGCCTTGATGTTGAGGTCTCTGCCTTTGTCCCTGTTGAACAGCCAGGTCGTGAATCCGTTGATTATGACTCCGATGCCGGCCACGATGATGATCCATTCTCCTTCCACTTCCACCGGCCGGACTATCTTCTCGATGCTCTCGAAGATTATGACTCCGACTGCCGCTATGAGAATGATGGCGTTGGCGACGGAGACAAGTATGGTGGATTTCTTGTAGCCGTAGGTGTATTTTCCGGTGGCATGCCGGGTCGCCAGAATGCATGCCATAAGCGCAAGCGCCATACTGGCGACATCGCTCAGGTTGTGTCCGGCATCTGACATAAGTCCGACAGACCTGGATATGTATCCTGCGGTGAATTCAGCGATTACGAATATCAGGTTCAGGGCTATTCCCCATTTGAACGCCATGCTTGCGGTGGCGCTTATCTGATGTGAGTGATGATGTGTATGTGCCATTGTCATATGTGCTGTCTCCGGCTCTGACCGGTCTTGCGGGGCCGGCTTCCGGCAGACACCGCAAAACTATATACATTGGTCTGCAATCGTGTTGCATCTTCTCTATGCATGTGCCGGATATATGATTTCCGGATGTCAGTGGTTAGTCCTGGCATTCAAAATACCAATTATTGGGGATTGCCGGAGCGGCCTGCCGTATCTACCTTTGCAACTGAAAATAATTTTGGGCCATAAAAGTTAAATGAGTTCAGATCCTTTTAATTGTTGTGTGTAGAGGGTGACCCGGAGTGATCCGGGTCATCTCTTTGTTTGCTATACGCAAGGCTTTTGTTATATTTGCCTTCAGCGTCTGTATCCGGGGACGGACCGGTGCACGGCAATTGAAATGATATAAAACGGTATCTTATGAGACAGGATATGACCATCGAACCGTCGATGAAGCTGGCGGATCTGATAGAGTTGAATTACAAGCTGCTTGATGTGCTTTCCCGGCTGGGTGTAGGGCTCGGGTTCGGGGAGCATACCATTTCCGATGCGTGCTCGGCCTTCGATATCCGCAGCGGTTCGTTCCTCGTCATATGCAACGAGTACACTTTCGATGGATATGTCCCGTCTGCTGATCTTCTTGCATCTGCGGATGTCAGGGACATTATGAAATATCTGCACAATTCCCATATATATTATATGGAGAAGGAGATGGAGCTTCTGCGCTCAAGGCTTGTACGGCTGCTCGAGCCGGTCGGTCCCGATCAGAGGGCAGTAGTGGAGAAGTTCTTTTCGGACTACAGGGATGAGGTGAAGAACCATTTTGACTATGAGGAAGATGTGGTCTTTCCGTATGTGGATGCCCTGCTGTGCGGCAGGGACAGGAGGGGGTATTCTATCGGCCAGTTCGAGGAGAATCACAGCAATATAGATGAGAAGCTCAATGACCTCAAGAATATAGTGATGAAATATCTTCCGGATGTGTGTGATCCGTTGCTCCGGAACGAGGTGCTGTACCATATATTCTATCTGGAGGAGGATCTGCATCATCATACGCTGATAGAAGATAATGTCCTGGTACCAATGGTGGATATGCTGGAAAGGAGGTGAATGAAATGAATGTCGCTCTTGTCATACCTTCAGTGCTTGTCGCACGCGGCTTCGAATCGGTGTTCACCGATATGGGCGAGTTCCGGGTCTCGGGAGTGCTGTCGGATCTTTCAAACAGTGCTGAATCGGGGATGAAGCTTGCCGGAGCGGATGTGATCGTGGTGGACCCTATGGTGTTTGAATATGCCGTGAGATCAAATGTGCGTTCTGTTCTATCCAGGTATTCGGATGCAGCCGTGGTAGGGCTGCAGACAGTAAATATGAGCGACGAGGCGTTGAAGCAGTATGATGAGGTCGTGAACATCTATGATGCCCCTCCGGTCATTATCCGTAAGCTGCGCTCTGCTGTCTCCGCCCGTTCGGATGCACCGAAGCAGGATGGGGAGGAGCTTTCCGCAAGGGAGAAGGAGATTCTTGTATGCGTGGCCAGGGGTATGCTCAACAAGGAGATAGCCGACTACTACAATATCTCTGTCTATACCGTCATCACTCACCGCAAGAACATTACCCGCAAGACCGGGATCAAGACGGTGGCCGGCCTCACTGTCTATGCCCTTCTCAACAACCTCATCGACTATTCCTCGATTGAATAGTCAGGACCGGGACTTCGCGAGGCGTGACCGGAAGCGGAGCCAGTAGAAGATGCCGGCGATGGTCAGCCCGATGGGGAAACCGAGCCATACTCCCACAGGTCCGAGTCCTGCCTTGAATCCCAATATGTATGAAGCCGGGATGGCGATCACGTAGTAGCTGATGAATGCCATCAGCATGATCGGCTTTACATCCTGGATACCGCGTAGAGCGTTGCTGAAGCATAGCTGCAGCCCGTCTCCGAACTGGTATGAGAAAAGCACGAACAGCAGCGAGAGTGCCACGGCTGTGACTTCCGCCGAGTCGGTGAACAGGCCGATGATGCCGTATCTGAATATGAATATGGCTGTGCAGAAGAGGACCGACACTCCCAGAGTGAGAAGGTATCCGCGGGCGGCGTATCCTCTGATGCCGGCTATGTCGTTTCTCCCGTATGCGTTGCTGACAAGGATAGAGACGGCCGATGTCAGACCGAGCATCAGCAGGAAGCAGATCTGGGAGATGGTGAGGGCTATCTGGTGCGCGGCCAGGGCTGTCGCCCCTATCCAGCCTACCATTATCGCGCTTGCAGTGAATGTGGAGGTCTCCATCCCTGTCTGCAGTGCGAGCGGAAATCCGAGATTGAAGAGTCTGCGGATATTTGTCCAGCTGATCCTGGCCGATCTGAATGCGGATGCGTATTCACGGAATCTGGGTGAACTCATTATGTATATGAGGAAGACCGAGAACATTATGATTCTCGAAGCCAGGGTGCTGATGCCCGCCCCGAGCAGCCCGAGTTCGGGGAACCCTGCCTTGCCGTAGATGAGTACCCAGTTGCCTGCTATGTTCAGCAGATTCCCTCCCATAAGCAGAGACATGGACACTATCGGCTGGCATGTGCCGTCGGTGAACTGTTTCAGGGTGTTGAATCCCATTGCGAACAGTGTGGAGACGGCCACCACGATATAGTAGGGGCGTATCAGCGGCAGGAGCTGTTCCTCCTGTCCGAATCTGTCCAGAAACGCATAGATCACGGCCATTATGACGAGCCCGGCCATTGCGACGATCCCGTTGAGTACAATGCTGTTTTTCAATGTCATACCTATCCCGGCCCTGTCTCCGACTCCGTACTGCGAGCCTATGACAGGGGTCATCCCGTTGGCGAATCCCATTTCCATAATGATGAACAGGTTGATCACCCCGTTCACAAATGATGATGCGGCGAGGTCGTTCACCCCGTACCATCCTATCATTATATTGTCGGCAAAGCTGAGGATCACCACACATGCCTGTCCCAGCATTATGGGCAGTCCTATCTTCAGTATCTCGGCTGTCTTTCCCATCCTGTCCAAATGTGTTTCCGGTTATCTGTAAAAAGCCCCGGAGTGTACGCTCCGAGGCTTGTATATCGGTCAGACGCAAGGCAGGAAGCCACAGCGTCTGAATCTGTCTGCAGCTACAGGGTCCTCTTGATCTCCACGATGTTGTAGGCCTCGATCACATCTCCGACCTTGACATCGTTGTACCCTGCTATGTTCAGTCCGCAGTCCATACCTGCTGTCACTTCCTTGACATCATCCTTGAACCTTCTCAGTGAGCCGAGCTCGCCGGTGTAGACTACGATGCCGTCACGTATGACACGGACCTTGGAAGTCTTGGTGAGCCTGCCTTCCTTGACGATACATCCGGCGATGGTGCCGACCTTGGATATCTTGAAGGTCTCCTGTACCTCTGCAGTGGCGGTGACCTCTTCCTTCTCCTCAGGGGCAAGCATACCTTCGATACCGCTCTTGACTTCGTTGATGGCATCGTAGATGACAGAGTAGAGCCTGATCTCGATCTGCTCTTTCTCGGCCAGCTTGCGGGCGTTGACTGAAGGACGCACCTGGAAGCCGATGATGATGGCATCGGATGCCGCAGCGAGCAGTACATCCGATTCGGAGATCGCTCCGACAGCCTTGTGGATCACGTTCACGCGCACTTCCTCGGTGGAGAGCTTGAGGAGAGAGTCCGACAGAGCCTCGATGGATCCGTCCACATCTCCCTTGACGATGATGTTGAGCTCCTTGAAGTTCCCGATAGCGATACGGCGCCCGATCTCTTCGAGTGTCATATGCTTCTGGGTCTTGATGCCCTGGATACGCAGGAGCTGCTCCCTGCGGTTGGCTATATCCTTGGCCTCCTTCTCGTCGTTCATTACGTTGAACTTCTCTCCTGCTGTCGGTGCGCCGTTCAGTCCGAGCACTGACACAGGTGTCGAAGGTCCGGCCTCTTCCACTTTCTGTCCGCGTTCGTTGAACATCGCCTTGACCCTTCCGGTGTAGCAGCCGCTCAGCATTATGTCTCCGATATGGAGTGTCCCGTTCTGTACAAGGATCGTGGCAAGGTATCCGCGTCCCTTGTCGAGGGATGACTCTATGATGGCTCCTGTGGCACGGCGGTCAGGGTTGGCCTTGAGCTCGAGCAGTTCTGCCTCGAGAAGGACCTTTTCGAGGAGCTTGTCCACGTTGATCCCTTTCTTTGCGGAGATCTCCTGGCACTGGTATTTGCCGCCCCATTCCTCCACGAGGATGTTCATATTGGCGAGCTGTTCCCTGATCTTGTCAGGGTTGGCTCCAGGCTTGTCTATCTTGTTGATGGCAAAGATCATAGGCACACCTGCAGCCTGCGCGTGGTTGATGGCCTCGACGGTCTGTGGCATTATCGCGTCATCTGCGGCGATGATGATAATGGCGATGTCTGTCATCTTGGCTCCGCGGGCACGCATAGCGGTGAAGGCTTCGTGTCCAGGCGTGTCGAGGAATGTTATCCTCTGTCCGTCCGACAGTATCACGTTGTATGCACCGATGTGCTGCGTGATTCCTCCTGCCTCTCCGGCGATCACGTTGGATTTCCTGATGTAGTCCAGCAGGGAGGTCTTTCCGTGGTCGACGTGTCCCATCACGGTCACTACCGGAGGTCTCGGTACGAGGTTGCCATCATCCTCGGCATCGTTCTCCTGGGCGATGGCCTCGTTCATCTCCGCTGTGACGAATTCTATTTCGTATCCGAACTCCTCCGCCACCAGCACGAGGGTCTCGGCATCGAGCCTCTGGTTGATCGATACCATAAGCCCGAGGTTCATACAGGCCCCTATGACTTTGGTCACAGGTGTGTTCATCAGGGTGGCGAGATCGTTGACTGTCACGAATTCGGTGACTTTGAGCACTTTCTTCTCGAGCTCCTGCATCTCCATTTCTTCCTGCATCTTCTGCGATGCCAGCTCCCTCTTCTCTTTCCTGTGCTTTGCTCCGAAGTTGTTCTTTCCCTTGCCTTCGTTCATCCGGGCGTATGTCTCCTTGATCTGCTTCTGGATCTCCTTCTGCATCTCTTCCGTCTCGGCCTCGGTCATTGCCGGCTTGAAACGGTCGCCTCCCTTGTTCCTGCGGTTCTTCTTGTCTTCGCGGAAGTCTTTCTTCCCTCCGTCCTTCTTCTTGTCCTTGCGTCCGCCATCATTGTCGGCCTGGACCTTTGAGACATCTACCTTCTGGCTGCCTCCCTTGGATATCCTTTCTCTCTTCTTGCCGCCTCTGCGTGTCTCGAACTTCGACAGGTCCATCTTGCCGACGACCTTTGGCCCGGCAAGTTTCTCCACTTCGATCTTGATCTCTTTAGGCTCCTGTCTCACTTCCGCCTCGGATCCATGTCCTTTCTCCTCCGCAGCCGGAACCGCATCCTCATTTACGGTCTTCTTTTCAGCCGGTTCGGCGATGACAGTCTCGGCGGGAGCCTGTGCAGACGGCCGCTCTTCAGGCTTGGCCGTATTTTCCGGCTGAGGCGCAGGCTGTTCCTTCTTTTCCTCCTTTTTCGGATGCTTCTCGAATCTGGACAGGTCGATCTTGTCCACGACCTTGAATTTCGGGAACCCTGTATCTTCCTGCTGTTCCTCTTTTTCCGGCACGGATATGTTGTCGGCCGGCTTTTCCGCTCCGGCGGCTGCCTTCTCTGCAGTGTCTGCCGGCTGCTGGTCTGCAGGTGTCTCTACCTTAGGGGCAGAAGTCTCAGGTGCTATGCTTGTGCTCTTGATTATGATCTCCTGGACAGGCTCGTCGTCATCTTCGGCATCAGCATTCTTCTTTTTCGTCCCGCGCTCGATTATCTCCTTGAGCTTGATGGCCACTTTCTCCGAGTCCTGTTTCAGTTTCTGCTCTTCACCGAACTTGTTCTCTATCATCGGCAGATATTCATCCGAAATCTTTGCGTTCGGATCCATATTCACCGTGACCCCCTTGCCGGCAAGGAAGTCGACCAGAGTCGCAAGCCCGATGTTGAATTGTCTAGTTAGTTTACTTAATCTGATTTCTGCCATATTGATTCTGCTGTATTAATCTTCAAATTCTGCGCTGAGGATCTTGAACACCTCTGCGACAGTCTCGTCTTCGAGATCCGCCCTCTCTGCGATCTCGGCCTGCGGGAATGCAAGCACGCTCTTGGCGGTGTCGCATCCGATGGCCTGGAGCCTCTCGATGATCCACGGATCGATCTCGTTGCTGAATTCGCTCAGGAGCACATCTTCCTCGTCATCCTGCTCTCTCCATACCTCGATCTCCTTGCCTACGAGCATACCTGCCAGCTTGATGTTGCATCCTCCCTTTCCGATACCTTTCTTCACCTCGTCAGGGTGCATGTATACCTTGATCTTCTCGTCCTCGCCTCCGATGACGATGGATGATATCTTGGCCGGGCTGAGGGCTCTCTGTATGAGCAGCTGGGTGTTGCTTGTCCACTGGAGCACATCGATGTTCTCGTTGCGCAGCTCCCTTACGATGCCTATGATACGCGAGCCTTTCACTCCGATGCAGGCTCCGATCGGGTCGATCCTGTCATCGTATGACTCTACGGCCACCTTGGCGCGTTCTCCCGGGACACGGACCACCTTCTTGATGGTGATGAGGCCGTCATAGATCTCCGGCACCTCCTGCTCGAAGAGCTTCTCGAGGAATTCGTTGGATGTCCTCGAGAGGACGATGTACGGTGTGGTGTTGTTCTTCATCTCCACACTCTTTATGATGGCCTTGACAGTGTCGTTCTTCTTGAAGTGCTCTCCCGGAATCTGCTCCGACTTCGGCAGCCTGAGCTCGTTGCCGTCCTCATCGAGGATAAGCGACTCCTTTGACCAGGTCTGGTATACCTCTCCGGTGAAGAGCTCCCCGATCATTCCGCTGTATTTGTTGTACAGGTTGGCTTTCTCTATGTCCATGATACGGCCCTGGAGATTCTGCCTGAGGTTGAGGATGCCCCTGCGCCCGAAGCTTTTCATATCGACTTTTGTCGCGTATGTCTCTCCGATCTCGTATTCATCGCTGTCCTTGTTCACTTCCGAGATGGCTATCTGCGTGTTCGGATCCTCGACATTCTCCACGACCTCCCTGTTCCAGTATATCTCGCAGTCTCCCTTGTCGATATTGATGATGATGTCGAAGTTGTCCGCTGAACCGTATGTCTTTGCCAGCTGTGTGCGGAATACATCCTCCAGCACTCCCATCATTGTCGGCCTGTCAATGTTCTTCAGGTTCTTGAACTCTGAAAACGCATCCCTAAGTTCTGTCTTTTCCATTTTATTAAGTATGTCTTTTCCTGTTTTATTGTTTTTATATCATTTTCAGTTCAGAATTCTATATATGGTCTGACGGAGTTGATCTCGCTGAACGGGAATCTGTCGGTATGCTCCACGTTCTCTTTCTTCTTTTTCCCTTCGACGCTTTCCCTTGTGGTGTATCTTAGTGTCACTCCGTCTTCATCTGCATCGACGAGCATCGCCACGAGCTTCCTCCCTCCTTTCAGCCTGGCTTCCACCATAGTGCCGGCCGCCTTTCTGTACTGCTTTAAGACAAGGAACGGCTGGTCGAGCCCTGCGGAGGTCACTGTCAGTTCATAATCCTCTGTCTCCCTGTCGAATCTTTCTTCGAAAGCCCGGCTCAGCGCAACGCAGTCATCGAGGGTCACGGTACCTGTCTCCGACTCTATCGTAAGCACGATTTCATTGTCCTTCGAAATTTTTATGTCGACAATGAAACAGCCCCGTGCAACGATTGCACTTTCCATTGCATCTTGTATCTCTGAAATGCCCATAGCGTGTGTGATTTTACAATAAAAAAGGGGACCGCACCGGACCCCGTAACCAATCTCACGCGGCAAAGGTATAATAAAATTTGCTAAAACACAAAAAATTAACTGCTACATATAATGGAATTCAAGGCAAAAGAACTTGCGGAGATACTGAAAGGGACAGTGGAGGGGGATCCAGAAGTGGCTGTCTCCAATTTCGCCCGTATCGAGAACGGAAAGCCGGGGACTGTCTGTTTTTTCGCAAACCCCAAATATGAGCATTATGTCTATGAGTGCAAAGCCAGCATAATCCTTGTAAACAAGACTTTCAAGCCACAGAAACCTGTATCCGCCACAATGATCAGGGTGGACAACGCATATACGGCCATAGCATCCCTGCTGGACTATGTGACGGAGAAGAGGCGGTCCTACAGACGTCACAGGGGGCTGAGGTCGAGATACTATTTCTCGACAAAGTTCGGCAGGAAGGTCTACGTCGGAGACTTCGCCTATGTCGGGAGGCATACCACTGTGGGGGATTTCACCAAGATATACGAGAATGTCTATATAGGGGACAATGTGAAGATAGGTTCGCACTGCATAATCTATCCGGGAGTGCGCATATATAACGGAATGGTGATCGGGAACAACGTCATCATCCATTCCAATGCCGTCATCGGTGCGGATGGATTCGGTTTCGCCCCGCTTCCTGATGGCTCGTACAAGAAGATCGAGCACACCGGCAATGTCATTATAGAGGATGATGTGGAGATAGGTGCGAACACCACTATTGACAAGTCGCAGACAGAGTCTACAATCATTCATAAAGGGGTCAAGATAGACAATCTCTGCCAGATCGCCCATAATGTCGAGATCGGCGAGCATACCGTAATGGCTGCCCAGACAGGCATCGCCGGTTCCACAAGGATCGGGAAATACTGTATGCTGGGGGGCCAGGTGGGCATCGCGGGCCATCTGACAATTGCCGACCATACCTCGTTCTCGGCACAGTCCGGACTGCTCAGCAATATCAAGGAGCCGGGCGCGGCGTATATGGGTACTCCTGCCATTCCGTGGAAGGAATATCTGCGTGCCTATACTATTTTCAGGCAGCAAGGCAAAAAATAAAAATTTTTATTTATCTTTGCGCCCCCGTTTTATGATTGATTGATAGAATGATGCAACAACAGACACTCAGGAAGGACTATACGTTCGAAGGCAAGGGCCTGCATACGGGCAAGGTGGCGAGGATGACGATAAAGCCTGCACCTGTGGATTACGGGATTCGTTTCGTACGCAAGGATCTCGGGGATGATGCAGTGGTGAGGGCTCTGGCTGAGAATGTTTCCTGTACCGCGAGGAGTACTACGATATCCGAGGGGGATGTAAGCGTCGGTACGATCGAGCACCTGCTTTCCGCCCTTACAGGAATGGGTGTGGACAATGCAAGGATTGAGATCGACAATGTGGAGGTCCCTATACTGGATGGCAGCGCCAAGCCGTATATAGATGCAATGTGGAAGAACGGCTTTGCCGTGCAGGATGCCCCGAGGAAATATCTCGAGCTGAAGGAGCCCCTGGAGATAAGGAGGGAGGATACGGGCGCGTATCTCAGGATAGAGCCGGCCGATTCCCCATCATACGAGCTTACGATCGACTTCGATTCCAAGGTGCTGGGGATCCAGAAGGCAAAGTGGAATCCCGGTATCGTCTATGCGGAGCAGATAGGTGTCTGCCGTACTTTTGTCTTCTTCCACGAGATAGAGTATCTGTTCAAGAACAATCTTGTCAAGGGCGGGGATCTCGACAATGCGATAGTGATCGTGGAGCATCCGGTGTCCGATGACCAGATAGAGCACATATCCAGGCTTTTCAATGTGCCGAAGCTCAAGATTTCAGACAAAGGATATCTGACCAATATAGAACTGCGCTTCTCCAACGAGTGCGCAAGGCACAAGATGCTTGACCTGATAGGTGACCTGAGGCTTGCAGGAGGCTTCCTGAAAGCCAGGGTGACAGCCTACAAGTCAGGACATTCGATAAATACAACCGCAGCGAAACAGTTGAGGACGCTGCTTAAATGACGATAGAAATGAACAAGATCCATCCGCTGGCGACAGTGCATCCGAACGCTAAGATCGGAGAGAATGTAGAGATCGGGCCTTATGCCTTTATTGATGAATTTGTGGAAATAGGAGACGGCTGCAGGATACTTCCTCACTCGACCATCTTCAATTATGTCAAAATGGGCAGGAACTGCCAGGTGTTCCCGGGAGCCGTGATAGGGGCTATACCTCAGGATCTCAAGTTTACCGGAGAAGTGACATACGTCGAGATAGGGGATAATGTGAACATCCGTGAATGCGCCACGATCAACAGAGGCACCCAGGCGAGCGGCAAGGGGGTCACAAAGATAGGCAGCAACACCCTCCTGATGTCCTATACCCACGTGGCACACGACTGTACTGTCGGCGAGCACTGCATCCTTGTCAGCTATGTAGGCATAGCAGGGGAGACGGATGTGGATGACTGGGCTATCCTCGGTGGAGGGACTATGGCTCACCAGTTCTCCAAGATCGGCAAGCACGCAATGGTCGGCGGAGGGTCCAAGATCAACAAGGACATCCCTCCTTATATCCTGTGCGGGCGCGATCCGATCTCCTATGCCGGTATCAACATTGTGGGGCTTCGCCGCAGGGGATTCTCTTCTGACCAGATCCGCAATATCAAGGATATGTACGATATCATCTATGCCAGCGGGCTCAATGTGACCGATGCCTGTGCAAAGGTTGCGGCAGGATTCCCGCAGAGCGAGGAGAGGGATACCATACTCGATTTCATAAGGAATTCCAAGAGAGGGATAGTCAAGGGCAATTCTCTCAACACGAAAGGGGAGATAGAATAGTGCCTGTATTGCTTACAGCGGCGTATTTTCCGCCGATACAATATTTTGCTGCACTGTCTGCATCTGTCAGACAGTGCATTTTTTCATCTGCGCCGGCCGTGGTGTATATCGAGGCGTGCGAAAACTATCAGAAACAGTCATACCGCAACAGATGCCATTTCTATTCCGCCTCCGGGATGCAGTCCCTGTCCTTCCCTGTGGTGCACGGGGACCGGACCGTATCCTTGCCCGTAACGGAGATAAGGGTGGACTATTCCCGCCCGTGGCTCCAGCAGCACAAGAGGGCGATCATCTCCGCCTACAGGACATCCGCGTATTTCGAGTACTACTGTGATGATCTATTCGGGATCCTTGACAGGAGGCCGGAGACGCTGTGGGAGCTGGATCTTGCCATAATGAAGTTTTTCATAGATAAGATAGGTATCCCTGTGGAGATCAGGCCCACCGACAGTTTCTCCGTCCCGGCCGGTGCAGTGTGCGGGGAAGGTGTATGGAAGGGGCTGCCGTATTGTCCGGACTATGATGCCTGTGACCTCAGGAATGTGATACACCCCAAGCGTCCGGATGACATTATGGAACGTCTGGATATGAAAAAGCCGTATTTCCAGGTCTTTTCCGGGAAATACGGCTTCATCCCCTCTCTCTCCATTATGGATCTGCTGTTTAACGAAGGTCCTGATTCAATTTCCTATATTTGTCATCCTGAACGAGCATTGTCATCCTGAACGAATCATTGTCATCCTGAACGAAGCCGTCAGGCGGAGTGAAGGATCTGAAGTACTCTTCATCTTCCCTTCCAGATTCTTCGCTGACGCTCAGAATGACAGAGAAGGTGCTCTGTGCCAGATTCTTCGCTGACGCTCGGAATGACAGGGAAGCGGTCAGGATGACATGGAAGGCGATCAGAAGCGGAACCCGAAGGTCAGGGCTACATTGAAGAGCCATCTCTTGCTGAGGATCTCAGGTGTGTCGACACTGTAGTCCACTATTGCATTGTCTCCATCGATCACATAATAGTCATACGGATATATGTATTCGTTCTGATACCTCGTGGCCTGGAAGGCGAGGTCTGCGAAGAACGATCCGCTGGAACTGTATCCGAGACCGCATGAGAACCTGTTGGTATTGGCCTTTGCCTTCCTGAGTATGTCATCGCTGTCATAGTATCTCTCTGGAGATGTGGTCAGGCCGTATCCCGCCCTGATCGCAAGGCTGCTCACCGGCTTGAACTCTATACCTGCCCTGAACATATTTGATGTCCCCATAAGGGTCCTGATGTCATCGTTCAAAGGTTCGAATCCTGTATTGTCATTGGTGCCGGCTTCGTGGAACTTCATCCTGCTGTAGTCTGCCATCTCATAGTCTGCGCTGATTATTAACGAGTTGCCTAATGTGATGGCTGCACCGAGGTTGAACCTGAACGGGGAAGTGAGATCGTAGTCGTATTTGCTGTCAGGGGTCTCCGCCTCGAGATTGCCCATCTCTGAATATGTGTTCACTCCTGCTGTAGTCATATATGACTCCCTGATGCTCATAGCTGTAGGGGTCTGGATGGCGGCTCCCAGCCTCAATCCTTTCCACGGGGTGACAATGATGCCGAACTTCCCGTATACCCCGGCTCCGGTCACATTGTATGTGTTGTTGTATCTCAATGATCTGAACTTGGTCTGGAAGGCACCGTAGTCGGATGCATCCCCTCCTGACATCTCCCTGATATAGTATTCGTTGCTGTATGTGAGGGAGGTGATCCCGAGGTTGGCTCCGAAGTAGACGACATCCGAGATATTCATTCCCAGATTGAAGACATAGTCATATTTGCTGCCGAGGATTCTTCTGGAATAGACCTGCTCAACGGTGTTGCCATCCAGTCCGATGGCATCTATGCGATATGATCCATCCTCCTCCTTGCTCAGATAGTAGTTCTCTGTCACTCCTGCATAGTCGTAAGGCAGGGTGAATTCTGCACCGGTGTCGGGGTCCTGTCCTCCCAGAGGGTCGATAATCCCGGCTTCGTATGCGAGGATCACATCGAACGGTATGCTGGAATCGTAATATGGGTCGTAGCTGTCAGTGAGAACGAGATCATTCACATCTATCCCCTGTGCGAAGGATGCCATCGCTCCGGCGAATGTCGTATTGGAGTTGAGGCCTCTTGCATACAGGTCATCGTTGTAGGTGTTGGTCCTGTTCACTACGAATCCGAGGGTCCAGTTCTTTATTCCGGACGAACGGTATGTGTCGAAGTTGATGGTGAACCCGATGTTCGGCATCGAGAACCTTCCCATCGGAGTCCTGTATTTCCTCTGGAAATAATCAGGAGATGTCCCCGCGGAAGTGTTCACTGAAATGGCGACGCCCGGAGTTATTGTCACCTGTGAGTATCTTGCCACTGCGGAACCGGCAGGGTTGATGCTGATTGATCCCAGATCGCCTCCCAGGGCTGTGAAGGCATTCCCCATCGCCATTGTCCTTGCCGTCCCTTCGTAGTTGTTTTCACTGAACCTGAGTGCGTCATACATAGTCTGCGCCTCTGCACATACCGCCATCCCGATCAGCAGTAATGTAATCGCTGTCTTTTTCATTGTAATCGAATGCTTTTGTCGTTATCTCCGTCTTCCTCCGCCTGATGAACTTCTGCTTATGCCTCCGCTCCTTGATCCTCCTGAATATCCGGACGACCTCGAGAAGGATGAGCCTGAACTTCTGTTGATGCTTGAGGATGAGCTTCTGTTATAGCTTGGAGTCGAGCTCCTGTTGATGCCTGAGGATGAACTCCTGTTGATGCTTGAGGATGAACTCCTGTTGAAACTTGAAGATGAGCTTCTGTTGTACCCGGAAGAAGAGCTCCTGCTGATGCTTGAGCTGCTTCTGGATACGGCCGAGCTGCTCCTGTCGTATGAGCTGGATGCCGGACGGCGGTAGCTTGCTGTCCTGGTTGCTGTTGCGGACTGGCGTACAGCAGTGCTGCCCGACCTTACGGATGTGCCGGAAGCCACTGACCCGGATCTTCTGCTCCTCACTCCTGATGTGGTCGCTGTCCTTGATGCCGTGGTGCCCGAACTCCTGACTACAGGTGTAGCTGAGCTTGATCCTGACCTTGTCGCAAGGGCGGCCGATGATCTGCGCGATACGCCTGAAGATGACCTGGATATGCCGGACGCTGTCTGTCTGCCGGTGCTGCTCGATCTCGAGAAGCCTGGACTGTTGTGTCTTCCGACGGTGGATGACCTCGATCCGTAATAGATGTTGTTGGTTACATATACCGGACTGTGGTGATGATGTCCGTGCCAGTAATGATGATGTGCGTAGAACGGTCTGTAGTACCACGGGTCGTACCATCCGCCCCAGTACCACGGATCATAGAAAGGTGATGCCCAGTACCAGCTGTCATAGAACCATCTGTCCCTCCAGTACCAGGAGCTGTAGTACCACGGTCTGTAGTATCTCCAGCTCCAGCTTCCGTAGTACCACGGATCCCAGTATGAGGATGAATAGTACCACGGATCGGTATTGATATAGATGTTGAAGTCGGCCGGGTCTTCGATTGTGACAGTCGCTCCCGTATTGTTCGTCACGGTGATTCCTGTGTCGCTGCCGACATTGATGGCGGCCGATGTGTTTTCAGGGACAGTTATCGAAGTGCTCCCGTCCTCTGTCAGAAGGTATATCTCCGACCCTTTAGTCTGCTCCACGAGGTCATCTATCTTTGATTCTTCCGCTTTCGCTGCCAGCTTCTCCTCTGTCCTGTCGGTATGTGTAATGTATATGCCGTCCTGGAACCGCTGTCCTGATGACGAGTACTGCGCAGCCGTGCCGCACGCTGCAATTATCAGCGTGGCTGCCATAAGGATTGTTGCTCTCTTTTTCATATTCGTCCTCCTGTTATGTTTCCATATCAGTGCGCTGTCTTGATTTTTTCAGAAATCTTGACAGTTTCTGATATTATATTTATACCTTTGCGCCCTGGAATATTTTGCAATATCTATACCTCTTATATAGATGCAATTCCAGGCACAATGTAAAAATAATTTACGGATTAAACAAAGTTATAATGGCAAAAGAGGTTACAAAGAGGTCTGAGAACTATTCCCAGTGGTATGACAATCTTGTCGTCAAGGCCGATCTGGCTGAGCGTTCCGCAGTGAGGGGATGTATGGTCATCAAGCCGTACGGCTATGCGATATGGGAGAAGATGCAGCATATCCTTGACAGGATGTTCAAGGAGACAGGTCATCAGAATGCCTATTTCCCGTTGTTTATACCGAAGTCTTTCCTCAGCAGGGAGGCGGAGCACGTGGAAGGATTTGCAAAGGAGTGCGCAGTTGTCACCCATCACAGGCTTATGGCGAATCCAGATGGCCCTGGAGTGGTGGTGGATCCGTCTGCAAGACTGGAGGAAGAGCTGGTGGTGAGACCTACCTCCGAGACCATAATCTGGAATACGTACAAGAACTGGGTGACTTCCTGGAGGGATCTTCCTATCCTCTGCAACCAGTGGGCGAATGTGGTCAGGTGGGAGATGCGCACCCGTCTGTTCCTGCGTACGGCAGAGTTCCTCTGGCAGGAGGGGCATACCGCCCATGCCACAAGCGAGGAGGCTGTGGCCGAGGCTACCAGGATGGTCAATGTCTATGCAGACTTTGCCCGCAACTATATGGCGATGCCGGTAGTGGTAGGGCACAAGAGTCCGAACGAGAGGTTCGCCGGTGCGCTCGACACCCTCACCATAGAGGCTATGATGCAGGATGGCAAGGCTCTGCAGGCCGGTACATCCCACTTCCTCGGCCAGAACTTCGCCAAGGCCTTTGATGTGCAGTTCACCAACAGGGAAGGGAAGCAGGAATATGTGTGGGCTACTTCATGGGGCGTGTCCACCCGTCTTATGGGGGCGCTCATAATGGCTCACGGAGATGACAACGGCCTTGTGCTGCCTCCGGCTCTTGCCCCTATACAGGTGGTGATGGTGCCTATCTACAAGTCTCCGGAAGAAAGGACGGCCATTCTTGACAAGATGGATGAGCTGAAGAAGGAGCTGGAGGCTCACGGACACTCCGTGAAGATAGATGACCGCGACACTCTCCGTCCTGGATTCAAGTTCGCTGAATGGGAGCTGAAAGGTGTCCCTGTAAGGATCGCCATCGGCCCTCGTGATATGGAGAACGGCACTGTGGAGCTTGCCCGCCGTGACACTCTCGAGAAGGTCTCCGCCTCTCAGGAGGGACTCGGGAAGAGGATAGAGGCGCTTCTGGATGAGATACAGGCGAATATCTATGCAAAAGCATTGAAATTCAGGGATGAGCATATCATCAGGGTGGATACCTGGGATGATTTCAAGGAGAAGATCGAGCAAGGCGGTTTCCTTCTCTGCCATTGGGACGGGACGACAGAGACGGAGGAGAGGATAAAGGAAGAGACCAAGGCTACCATCAGGTGCATACCGATCGACACCGCAGTCTGCGAGGAGGAAGGGAAGTGCATATACAGCGGGAAGCCATCGCACAGACGGGTGCTGTTTGCCCGGTCCTATTGATCAGCCCGCATATATCCGGAATTATCCGGACAATAATACGGACATTGATAACATAACACCTGTCATCTATGAAAAAGGCATTATTGATGCTGGGACTGCTGTCCATATGTGCAGCGGTTTCGGCCCAGGAGGGCCTGACTGATGCCCAGAAGGCGGCTGCCGAGGCGGCTATGGCCTTGAGCAATGCCCCTGAAAACAAGGAGACGATCGCCGAGAAACCGAAATTCTGGACCAATTCCCTGTCCACAAAAATGGATTTCGGGCAGACCGGCCTGTTCAACTGGGCCGCTGGAGGATATAACAGCTATTCTCTAAAGGCCTATATCGATGGGAACGCCAATTATGCCAAGGACAATATATCGTGGACGAACAGACTCCAGCTTGACTATGGCTTCCTCTACTCTGCGGACAAGCCTGTGCTCCAGAAAAGCGACGACCGTATCTATCTCGAGAGCAAGTTCGGCTACAAGGCTGTGGACAAGCTTTTCATATCTGCCGAGTACAGCCTGAAGTCGCAGTTCTCGAATACCTACGAGTATCCTACTCCATCTTCCCGGGCTGATGGCACTCCGCTTCCAGAAGGGGAGGAGTACAATACTGCGGACTGGAACAAGGCCAGGAATCTCAAGTCGGGATTCTTCTCTCCGGCCAATATGACACTCGGTCTCGGTCTCGACTACAATCCTTTCAACTGGCTGACCATCAACCTTGCCCCTCTTACGGGAGGTATCGTTTTCGTGGATGACCCGCGCCTGAGGGAGAGCTACAGCATGCCGCTTGTCGACGCCGGCTCCGTGGCTCCGGACCAGGCCGATTTCCAGAATCCGGATGATTACAAGGTGGCCAACGGTCTGCGCTACAGGCCGGCGAGGTTCGAGTTCGGTGCCCAGCTGAAGGTGGATATCAAGGTGAATGTCAATGACAATTTCAAATACACCTCGCAGATACTCCTGTTCTCCAACTACCTGAAGAATCCGCAGAACGTGAGGGTGAACTGGGACAACAGGATCGAGTGGAAGCTGGCGAAGTTCTTCTCTATGATGTTCACCACCAACCTCATCTATGATGACACGGTGATGATATCCAAGGTGGAGAAGGATGGCACCACGACAAATCATCAGAGGGTCCAGTTCAAGGAGTCGCTTTCATTCGGCTTCGTGTACACGATCGCCACAAAGAAGTAGGGATGCAGAGGCAGTTCGATACCGCCCTCGGGGAAATGCCGGATACGGTTCTCGACGGGATGCGTTCCGGGGAGATCCCCGGGGTGATTCTCGCCGTGAGCGGGGGTATCGATTCTATGTGTATGGCTGATCTCGCCATACATTCCTCTCTTGGTATCCGTTTCGCCGTGGCGCACTGCAATTTCCATCTCCGGGGCGGGGAGAGTGATTCCGATGCCGCTATGGTGAAGGAATGGTGCAGGAATAACGGGATAAAGATATATATCGCTGACTTTGATACTGCCGGATATGCTTCGTCGAACAGTTTAAGCATCGAAATGGCTGCACGTGAACTGCGTTACCGGTGGTTCGGTCAGCTTTGTTCAGAATACGGATTCGCCGGAGTCCTGGTGGCCCATAATGCCAATGACAATGCCGAGACACTGCTGCTCAATCTGTTGAGAGGGACAGGGCTTCGGGGGCTTGCCGGAATGGGAAGGCTGTCATGTCTGCCGTGTCAGCCTGGATCCGGCCGCCATGAGCCCTCTTCGGTGGATACCCCGGGGGATATGGTTCCGTTCCTGTGCCGTCCTATGATAGGGTTCACAAGGAAGCAGATCGAAGGCTATGTCCGATCTATGAATGTAAGGTACCGTGAGGACAGCACCAATGCTGATACGGTCTACAGACGCAACAGCATAAGGAATGAGGTCTTTCCTCTTCTGGAGAAGATCAATCCGTCGTTTATAAAGACACTCAACCGGGAAATGGGATATTTCTCGGAGGCCGATGGACTGCTCCGGGAGCTTGTTATGTCTTCCACCAGGCCTGAAGCCCCGCGGGTGCTCCGTGAGGGAGAGACCGGAGAGGAGGTGAGGATCGGGATACGGTCTCTGATGTCCTTCCGTCACTGGCCATATCTTCTGTATATGTATCTCGAGCCGTACGGTTTCAACAGCGCTGTCATTTCGGCTGTGGAGAAGCTTCTGAAAGCATCTATGACGGACAGGGCGACCCTTGCGGGAAAGTTCTTCCGTTCAGGTACGCATATTATGGTCACTGCATCGGATGCCATCGTCATCCGCCGGCTGGATATGCAGGATGCGGTCATGTCTGATGCAGTATGTGATGGTGATGGGGCCGTCACTGTCACCGGACCTGGAAGATACAGTCTCGGGAATGATGCCTTTACGGTGGAGGTCAGGCCCCGCAGCTCCTTTGTCTCTCTTGAATGTCCGGCCGGGACAGTGATCTGCGACAGCTCTTCGCTTCCGTTCCCGTTCCGGTGCCGCAGATGGAGGGCGGGGGACTGGATGCGTCCTCTGGGAATGCGTGGAAAGAAAAAGGTCAGTGACCTGTTCACTGACCTTAAGTTCGATGCATTCAGAAAGTCCTCGGCTGTTGTCGCCGTGCAGGGAGATGGCTATGACGGCCATATCGGTGCAATTGTAGGGGTGCGGATCGATGATTCGCTGAAAGTCACCGGTGATACGGCCTATGTGCTGGTGCTGTCTCTGGAATAGTCCGGTTTCTGACGTTCCGGATCCTGTTCTGACGCAGGTTCCTACCTGACGGTTATTTCGTATGGCATACGGGCATAGACCTGTCCGGTCATGGATTCGTTCCAGCCTCGGAATGCAGTCTCTACGGATTCCAGAGGTGTGCCTCTGAATACGGATGCATTCTGTCCGAACATTTCCATCAGCATTTCCATAGTGGTCGCGGGTCTCGGATATTCTGCCACCTGCCATGCCGAGATGTCGGTGTTCTGGCTGCCTGTCAGGGAGATGGCGTAGTTCACCGCATCCTCCAGCCCGCCTATCTGGTCTACAAGTCCTCTGTCGAGGGCATCCGCCCCTGCCCATACACGGCCCTGGGCGATCTCATCCACATAAGCCTTGTCGAGGCTGCGCCCTTCGGCGACTATGGATGTGAAAGTCTCGTAGATGTCTTCTACGGAGCCCTGCATATATGCTATCTCGGCATCATCGAGGGCCCGCATTCCGGAATACATGTCTCCGTGCCTGTTCGAACTTATGTTCGTGATCTCTATCCCGATCTTGTCCGCTGTCCTGCTGAAGTCAGGTATCATACTGAAGACTCCGATAGAGCCGGTGAGGGTGGATGCATCGGAGAAAATGTAGTCGCATCCGCTGGAGATCCAGTATCCTCCGGATGCGGCGTAGCTGCCGAATGATGCCACTACCGGCTTCACTTCCTTGAGAAGGTCTATCTCGTTTCTTATCTTTGATGATGCAAGGACGCTTCCGCCTGGTGAATTCACCCTGAGAACCACGGCCTTGACGGTAGAGTCCCTGCGGACATCCGAGATTATTGCAGCGAACCGGTCTCCTGCCACCTGTTCCTTGTCGGTCCCGTCTATTATCTCTCCGTTTGCATAGACTATGGCGATCCTGTCATCCGCCCTGTAGTTCGGCAGGACCTTGGCCGCGGCATAGTCGGCGAACGATATCTGGCTGACATCCTCTATCTTTTCCGCTCCGTAGAGACCGCTGATCCTTGCTCCGAGCTCCTCTCTGGACATCAGTTCATCCACGAGCCCGTATTCAAGGAAGTCTTCCGAGTTGTCGAGTTTCAGGTCATCTACGAGCGCGTTGAACTCCTCGAAGCCCATTTCTCTGGCCGATGCCATCCTTTCAGCCCATCCTTTCCACAAAGAATTGACCATAACCTGGTTCTGCTCCCTGTTCTCCGGACTTATCGAGTTGCGGATGAACATTTCCCCGGCAGACTTGTATTTGCCGTGGCGGATCAGCTGGACATTGATTCCGAGCCTGTCGAGTATGTCCTTGAGGAACATCTGCTGGGTCGAGAAGCCGGTCAGCATATTCATTCCTCCGTCATAGTCCGACATGAAAATCTTGTCGGAGACGGATGCAAGGTAGTATGATGCATTGGATGGTGTCTCGATGTAGGATATGACGGCCTTGCCGCTTGTCCTGAACCTTTCGAGGGATGTCCTGAGCTCCTCTATGGCTCCCATTTCCCCGGATACTCCATCCGGCTTGAGGAGAATGAACCTTACGGCAGGGTCGGCAGCCGCTGTCTGTATCGCCCGGACTGCAGTCCAGATGCCCATCGATGTGCGGGAGTCTCCTTCGAGCACGGCTCTGATGTCGGCCGGTACAGCCTGTTCCGAGAGGGTGACTTTGGACAGGTCCACTGTGAGGATGCCTTCCCGCGGCATTACCGGCTGGGTGCTCCCGAGGGCGGCGATCGACCCTATTATCCCGAATCCTATCACAGTCATCACAGCCCCGACAATCAGGCAGCCGAGGATGGCGGCCAGTGTCATTTTTACAAAATCTTTCATATATGCCGAAAATTTACAATCATACAAAGGTAACGAATTTATCGGAAGAAATTTCTTATTTTTGCGCCTTAAAGCAAGAATAGAGGATGAAATTGCGTGTGTCGCTCATAACTGTTTCACTGTCATTGATTTCCTGTGCTCTGTGCGCCGGTCAGGGCGGATCTGCGGATGGTAAGCCTCTCGTTCTTGATGCTTCTGTGTCCAGCGACACGCAGATGAAGTTCGGTGCGGCATCTTCCATAACGGCAGGCAGAAAGTGGAGCACGGACATTTACGGGAATGTTTCCGGGAATCTCCGGAGTTTCGACCGTAACGGGGATGGATATATGGATACGGCTGAGATGCTGGACATAAGTCTCGGCAACAGCTGGCTCTATATGTCTGATGGAGGGACGAGGATAAGGTTCGGCGTAGATGCCCTGCAGAACGGCCGCAGGGGAGGACAGTACGGCTACGATCCGGAGGCATATATGGAAATGATGACATCGCACGACTACAGGAATCCTGTTCCCTGGGGGACTGATATGCTGAGGCGGTCTGCAGGAGGCTTTGTCAGTTCGGAGATTCCCCTGAAGGATGATGGCTCACGGATGATCCGTGCGGATGTCCGTTATTCATATAATGATATGGATATGCTGGCAGGTTCGACGAGATACCTTGCCGGCCGGCATTCTTCGCGGGCAGGCGTTTCGTATATGACGGAGATTGGCAGCCATCACACGGTGGCCGCGGGTCTGGAAGGGAGGTACGATGTGTATGACGAGGATTTCCTGAGGGTCCTGCCTATGACGGAGCAGGGGGGCGACGGTCCGGGAAGGACGGGTCTGCTGGATGCCGGCGTATTCGGGGAATATGTCTTCAGGTACGGGGACAGACTGACTGCGGATGTCAGGCTGGGAGGACACTGGTACAGCGGGGCGGATGATGCCGGGACCGGGTTCCGGATTTCTCCCGATGTATCTCTGAGATATTCGCCTGATGAGAGGCTTGTCATCAGTGTCTGCGGAAGAAGGAGGCTTGAATATGCCGACCCTCTGATGGACAATATGGGGGTGTTCTATACGGGAAAGACTTTTATGGGGGACTGGCTGTCCCATACGCTGGAGGATGCCTGGACGTATGGAGGTGACGTTACCGTATACCTTCCTTTCGGAGCATCTTCGGACACATATCTGAGCCTGGGATATTCGCGGACGCAGTTCGCGCAGCAGATGGTGGTGGACTATGAATACGGGAATACCGGGACCAATGCTACACAGATATGGTTCTACAGCCTGGATGGAAGACGGTCCTATACGGATACTTTCATAATGGATTTCAAGGTGCAGCCGGTGGAGCGGTTCACGGTAGATGCACATTTCCGCTATACCGATGCCAGGATCGAGTACCGCGGGGCGGACTATCCGGTCGAGCGGCCTCTGACCGGCCGTTTCAAGGGAACTGTGGATCTGCAGTACGAGACCGGAAGCCGGAAATGGATGTTCGGGCTCACCGCATCGCTGTACGGTCCATCAAGGGTATACCGTTTTATGGAGGATGATACCGATGAGAACGGGAACCTTCTGTACAGGAACGGACGCACTCCGGTATATTCTGTGCTCGACTGCCGTATTGCAAGAAGGTTCAGGTTGGTGGAAATATATCTGGCAGGGGAGAACCTGACTGACTTCAGGCAGAAGAATGTCATACTCGGGAGTGTGAGGGATGAGGATGGCACCGTTTCCGCACGGCAGCCTTCGTTCGATGCCAGTGCAGTATGGGGGCCGCTGCTCGGGGTGAGAATATATGCGGGAGTGAAGTTTTCACTGGATAAACCGGATAAAAGACGATGATATGTTTATGATTGTAAAGAAAGAGAGGCTTACACCTCTGGTGTACAGGATGGAGGTGGAAGCGCCGAGGGTTGCGGAATCAGCCCTGCCGGGACAGTTCCTGATAGTCAGGACAGAGGAGAAGGGGGAGCGTGTGCCGTTGACTATCAGCGACTACGACCCCGGAAGAGGGACGGTTACGATCGTAACCCAGGAGATAGGGGCTTCGACGAAGGATATCTGCTCCTTCGAGGAGGGACAGTCTTTTGCGGATGTAGTCGGCCCGCTCGGGATGCCTTCAGAGTTTGTGGGGAAGACCCCGGAGCAGCTGGCAGGGCAGAGGTATGTGTTCATTGCCGGTGGAGTGGGGGCGGCCCCTGTCTTTCCTCAGGTGAAATGGCTGCATTCACGCGGTGTGCCGGTGGATGTCATTATCGGAGCCAAGACATCATCTCTGCTGATCTACAAGGAGGAGATGGCTATGTGTTGCGACAACCTGTATATCTGTACGGATGATGGGTCTGAAGGGTTCCACGGAATGGTGACCGGACTGCTGGAGAACCTTGTGCTTGAACAGGGACGTCAATACACTATGTCGGTGGCGATAGGACCTATGATAATGATGAAGTTCGCTGCTCTGACGGCAAAGAGGCTGGGGCTTCCGATAACAGTGAGTCTCAATACGCTGATGGTGGACGGGACGGGTATGTGCGGCGCCTGCAGGGTGACTGTCGGAGGAAAGACCAGGTTCGCCTGTGTGGAAGGTCCTGAGTTTGACGGATACGAGGTGGATTTCGATGAGGCGATGCGCAGGCAGACGATGTACCGCAGCGAGGAGAAGGAGGCCGGGCCTCATATATGCAAGATAGATATAAGGAATTAAAACGGAGATAAAATGGCGGAAAGGATACCGCGGGTGCCTGCAAGGGAGCAGGACCCGAAAGTCAGGGCTACCAATTTCGATGAGGTATGCTATGGATATGATGCCAGGGAGGCAATGACGGAGGCATCGAGATGTCTGCATTGCAGAAATCCAAGATGTGTCGGCGCCTGTCCTGTGAACATAAGGATACCGGATTTCATATCCCGTGTCGCGGCTGGGGATTTCTCCGGGGCGGCTGCTGTCATTGCCGAGGATTCTTCTCTTCCTGCCGTCTGCGGAAGGGTCTGCCCTCAGGAGACGCAGTGCGAAGGCAGCTGCATACTTGGAGTGAAGGGCGAGCCTGTGGCGATAGGCCAGCTGGAACGTTTTGTCGCCGACTGGAACAGGGAGAACGGTGCGGTCAGGCCGTCTGTGGCGCCGTCGAACGGATATAAGGTCGCTGTGATCGGCAGCGGTCCTGCCGGGCTGGCCTGTGCTTCCGACCTGGCGAAAATGGGATACGATGTGACGGTGTTCGAGGCTCTGCATAAGCCTGGCGGGGTGCTGGAGTACGGGATACCGGAGTTCAGGCTTCCAAAGGAGAAGGTTGTCAAGCCGGAGATCGATGCAGTCTGCTCTCTCGGGGTGAAGATAGTGACGGATGTCGTTGCGGGAAGGACTGTCACGGTCGATTCCCTGCTTGACAGGGAGGGATTTTCCGCTGTGTTCATCGGCTCGGGGGCCGGTCTCCCGAGATTTATGGGCATTCCCGGTGAGAATCTCAACGGTGTCTTCTCTGCCAATGAGTTCCTTACGAGGAACAATCTGATGAAGGCCTACAGGGATGACTATCTCACTCCTGTGATCCGTGGCAGGAAAGTGGTTGTGGTCGGAGGAGGAAATGTGGCGATGGATGCCGCCCGTACTGCTCTGAGGCTCGGATCCGATACGGCCATAGTCTACCGCAGGACGGAGAACGAGCTGCCTGCCAGACGCGAGGAGGTGCATCACGCCAAGGATGAAGGCGTTGAGTTTATGATGCTCACCAATCCTGTGGAGATACTGGGTGATGAGAAAGGCTGGGTAAGAGGTATAAGGTGTATCAGAATGGAGCTCGGAGAGCCGGATGCGAGCGGACGCCGTTCTCCTGTGCCCGTGCCTGGTTCTGAGTTCGAGATAGAGGCGGATGAGGTGATCATGGCTCTCGGAACTTCTCCAAACCCGCTGATCTCGAGGACTACGGAAGGTCTGGAGACGACACGCAGGGGATGTATAGCTGCAGATGAGGATGGCGCCACATCCCGTCCGGGTGTGTTTGCCGGAGGGGATGCCGTCACAGGTGCGGCTACAGTGATACTGGCTATGGGGGCGGGGAGAAAGGCCGCCGCTGCCATAGACAGATATATACGGAATATTAAAACCATATAGTGCCGGGCCGGTACCGGTAAAATCTTTGACGGTAATGCAACACTTTATGCAGCGGATGCATCTATCAGCAAGTTTTCAGTGTTGTTTATTCAATTACCGTTTATATGAAAGAGTTGATGCTTGAATTCGGGAAAAGGGTCGGGGCTTTCCTGGTGGTGGCTCTGATTCTTTCATCCTTTGTAATATTGTCAATATGACAGGATACCGTCTTCTTACGCCGGATGAGATTGCCCGGCTTAAGTCCCAGATGTGCACTGCTTCGGACTGGACCACGATAGAGGTGGCTGAAGATTTCAACCCGGAAAATGTATTCTATGCAAGGTTTTCCGGAAATATACGTCTGGGATCGTTCAATAAGGAATTTACGCTGGCCGGAGGTATGAAGAAACATTCCGGTCTTTATCATGTCACCCTGCACAATGTGACAGTGGGGAATGACTGCTGTATAGAGAACGTCAAGAACTATATCGCCAACTACGAGATAGGAAGCGGCACTTTCATCGAGAATGTGGATATAATCCTTACCGATGGGACAAGCACATTCGGAAACGGGGTTGAGGTGTCGGTCCTGAACGAGACAGGCGGAAGAGAGGTGTTGATATATGACCGTCTCTCGGCCCAGCAGGCATATATCATGGCCCTTTACAGGCACAGGCCCGGACTGATCGCTTCACTGAAGGAACTGATCGGGAAATATGTGGCTTCTGTGACATCCGGGACCGGAAGGATCGGATCCGATGTGATGATTGCGGATGCCGGATATATAAAGAACGTCAGGATAGGAGACTGCTGCAAGATAGAGGGGACCGCGAGGCTGAAGAACGGAAGCATAAACAGCAATGCCGATGCTCCTGTCCATATAGGCGTAGGGGTGATAGGGGATGATTTCATCATTTCCAGCGGGTCGTCCGTCGAGGATGGAGTGACATTCTCCAGATGTTTCATCGGACAGGCCTGCCGTCTCGGTCATACTTATTCCGCTTCGGATTCGCTCTTTTTCAGCAACTGCCAGGGAGAGAACGGTGAGGCATGCGCGATATTCGCCGGACCGTACACGGTGACTCATCACAAGTCCACTCTGCTGATCGCCGGAATGTTCTCCTTTATGAATGCAGGCTCCGGTTCCAACCAGAGCAACCATATGTATAAGCTGGGGCCTATACACCAAGGCATTATGGAGAGAGGGGCCAAGACTTCCTCTGATTCTTATCTGCTGTGGCCTGCAAAGATAGGTGCGTTTTCTCTGGTGATGGGAAGACATGTGTCACATCTGGACACTTCGAATATGCCGTTTTCGTATCTTATCGAGCAGCAGGGTACATCCTTTATTTTCCCCGGGGTGAATCTCAAGAGTGTCGGTACGATAAGGGATGCGAAGAAATGGCCGAGGCGTGACGGCAGGAAGGATCCTGACATGCTCGACTGCATCAATTATAATCTGCTGAGCCCGTTCACTGTCCAGAAGATGTTCAAGGCTGTAGGTATACTCGAGGGGATAGTGGCAGCCTCCGGTGATATGTCGGACAAATATTCCTATATGGGGGCGAAGATAAGAAGTTCATCTTTGCGCAACGGATTGAAATACTATAATATAGCAATCAACAAGTTCCTTGGTAATTCTGTGATAAAGAGGCTTGAGGGGATAGATTTCACAAGTGATGAGCAGATTAGGGAGAGGCTGAGGCCTGATACATTGACCGGAAAGGGAGACTGGGTGGATGTGTCTGGTATGATAGCTCCGAAATCGGAGGTCGAGAGTCTGATGGATGACATAGAGCAGGGCCGTGTCACGGATGTGGCGCAGATGCATTCCCGTTTCCTCGATATGCATTCACATTATTATGATTATGAATGGGCCTGGGCATATGACAGGATTTCCCTGTTCTACGGGATTTCTCCGGAGAAGATCACGGCAGCCGATGTGATTGATATAGTGGAGCAGTGGAAGAATGCCGTTGTGGGGCTGGACAGGATGGTGTATGAGGATGCGAAGAAGGAATTCTCTCTTTCTGCGATGACCAGTTTCGGTGCAGATGGAGATGTCGATACCAGAAATCTGGATTTCGCTGAAGTCCGGGGAGGACAGTTCGAGTCCAATCCGTTTGTGATGGAGACTCTCGACCATATCAGGCGCAAGACTGAGCTCGGGGATGAACTCATATCCAGGCTCCGTAAGATCTCCTGAATCGATTATTCTGAACGACGCCTCTGTCATTCTGAACGTCTTCTCTTGTCATTCTGAGCGCAGCGAAGAATCTGGTACAGAGCGTCTTCTCTGTCATTCTGAGCGAAGCGAAGAATCTGGGTAGGAAAACCGGGCAAGGCCCCGGGGAGGTGCTTCAGATCCTTCACTCCGCCTGACGGCTGCGTTCAGGATGACAAAAATCGGCGTCGTTCAGGATGACAATGTAATTTATACTACCGACAAAAATCTGGCGGCCGACGGTGATCCCCAAAAAATGACTCCTGCCTTCGCAGATGACCGTGCGGGGCAGGAGTCTGTTCTTTAAGTGTGATAAATATGTCCGATTACAGGGAGGAAATGCATTCGGTGACATTCTTCTCTATCCGGGCAAGGATATCTGTCTCGGTGCCTTCCTCGGCCTTGACGAACTTCTCTCCTGTGATGTGTTCGTAGAGTTCGATATATCTGTCTGTGATACCGGCTACAATCTCGGGAGTCATTTCAGGCACCTTCTGTCCTTCCTGTCCCTGGAAGCCGTTGGCCATCAGCCATTCCCTTACGAATTCCTTGGAAAGCTGCTTCTGTCTCTCTCCTTTTGCGAGTCTTTCCTCGTACCCGTCTGCATAGAAATATCTTGAAGAGTCAGGTGTGTGTATCTCGTCCATAAGATAGATCACCCCGTCTTTCTTTCCGAACTCATATTTGGTGTCCACAAGGATAAGTCCCATCTTTGCAGCGATCTCTGTCCCTCTCTGGAACAGCGCTTTTGTGTATGCTTCGAGCTTCTCGTAGTCTTCGCGGCTTACTAGCCCGGATGATATGATCTCTTCTTTGGAAATGTCCTCATCGTGTCCTTCGGCAGCCTTTGATGTCGGAGTGATGAGCGGTTCCGGGAATTTCTGGTTCTCTACCATTCCGTCAGGCATTTCCATTCCGCATATGCTGCGCTTGCCGGCCTTGTATTCTCTCCAGGCATGTCCGGAAAGGTAGCCGCGGATGACCATCTCCACCTTGAACGGTTCGCATTTGTGTCCGACTGTCACCATCGGGTCTGGAGCAGCAATCTTCCAGTTAGGGAGTATGTCGGTAGTGGCATCGAGGAACTTTGCTGCTATCTGGTTGAGTACCTGTCCCTTGTACGGGATGCCCTCGGGAAGGACGACGTCGAATGCAGAGATTCTGTCAGACACTACCATTACAAGGTATTCATCTTTGATGTTGTAGACATCACGGACCTTTCCGACATATTTGCCGACCTGTCCGGGAAAATTGAAATCGGTCTTTACAATTGCTGCCATAATAGATATATTGTAAGTTCTAATATTATCGTATGTCCGGTGCCTGTCCGGTGTACCGGCTGACAAGGTGGAGCCCTGTCCGGTATATATGGAGAGGCGTTGCAAAAGTAGTAAAAATATCAGTAATCTGTGAGTTTCAGCCGGAATTTGATGCTTCCGAGGTTGCGGTAGTATGATATGGGGGGTGTGGCAGATTCTTCGCTTCGCTCAGAATGACAGGCTGAGGGCGGTTCAGAATGACAGGCTGAGGGCGGTTCGGAATGACAGGCTGAGGGCGGTTCGGAATGACAGTGTGAGGGTGTGGCAGAATGGCAGGCGGGGGATATGCTGCGGCCGAGAGGAGTGCGGGTCCAGTCGGAACGGTCTATGGAGAACAGTACCGGGTCCTTGAAGCCATCTTCAGAAAATCCCAGCTGTCTGTATACGGATCCGTCGGACCATTCCAGGTCGGCATAGCTCATAATGTCATCCGGGGCTATATCCGAAATGAAATGTTTCAGGATCTTGCCCATTCCTCCGCTTATCCTCATCCCCGGCAGAGAGGCATATCTTATCCATTCGTATGACCGGATCTTCCTGTCTCCTTTTATCCATCTCCTTGCGTTCGAGAATTCGGCTACGGCTACCGGGCTGTCTTCCGGGATTTCCATACCATAGCGTATATTTCTGTTACGTATATTTTTTATGAACAGCCCGTAGCAGTATCTGCTGGCCGCCCCTCCGTAGCTGTGGGTCATCTCAAGGAAGGAGTCTGCTTCCGGTCTGCTGATCCTGCGGACTTCGCAGTTGCGGGCGAATACCGGGGTGAAGATCCCGCAGTGTGCAAGCATCCTTTCCTTCATCATCTCGGGATGCCTTTCCCACAAGTCACGGACGATGACTGCCGGACGGGGGCGTATATGCGCCCTCAGAAGATGTGATATGATACCGGAGTCCCGGAACGCTTCATCCGGTGTCCTGGCTGCAGGATCCAGCACTATGAAATCCGCACGGTGTCCTCCTTTCCCTGCCGCGGAGAGTATGACTGTCATGTCCCGCCGGATGGCGTGGACAAGGATGCCGCTGTCTGTCAGTGCATCTGCGATTCGCTGCACGAATAAAGGAAGCCCCATTATGGATGAATATGGAAGGTTTTGCATGCAAAAATATCCTATTGTCGGGAATTTTCCTATTTTTGTCTTCCGTATTCCGTCGATACCGGACGGAGGTTGTCAACTGTTTTATTGGTTTTATGGCTTTCCCGTCACCTGCCCAGGACTATATGTCCCCTTGCATTGATCTCAACAGAGAGCTCGTGCTCCATCCCGCCGCTACTTTCTATGGCAGGGTGGTGACCGGCGCTATGAGTGCCGAGGGTGTGGACAAAGGGGATGTGCTGGTGATAGACAGGTCTCTAGATCCATCGGAAGGCACTCTGGCGGTATGCTTCATAGATGGCGAGTTCGCCCTCAGAAGACTGTCTGGAGATGACTATGCCTCCGCGGGAGATCTTATGGTGTGGGGGATTGTGACATACGTCATAAAGAAGGTCTGATGTACGCCCTTGTCGACTGCAATAATTTTTTCGTTTCGTGCGAAAGGGTCTTCCGTCCGCAGCTGGAGGGGAGGCCGGTCGTGGTGCTTTCCAACAATGACGGGTGCGTGGTGGCGAGGAGCAACGAGAGCAAGGCAATGGGGATAAAGATGGGGACGCCTTTCTATCAGGTGAAGCATTTGGTGGAGCAGGGGCGGCTTGTGGCGTGCTCTTCCAACTATATACTTTATGGAGACCTGTCTGACAGGGTGATGTCGATCCTCGCCGATGCCGTGCCGAAGATTGAGATCTATTCGATAGATGAGGCGTTTCTTGTGATGGATGGGCTGTCTTCTGAAAGGACGGTCGATATCTGCAGGGAGCTTGTCGGAAGGATCAGGAAATGGGTAGGGATCCCGGTCAGCATAGGTGTGGCCCCGACCAAGACTCTTGCCAAGATTGCCAGTCATTTTGCCAAGAAGTACAGGGGATACAAGGGCGTATGTGTGATAGACAGTGACAGCAAGAGAATGAAGGCGCTGGAGCTGACACCGATAGGGGATGTCTGGGGTGTCGGGAGAAGGAATGTGGTGAAGATGCTTGATTCAGGGGTGCGGACGGCAGCCGACTTTGTCTCCAGGCCTGAGGAGTGGGTCGACCGGAATTTTGCCGTGCCTGGGGTTCGGACGTGGAAGGAGCTTCAGGGGACGGTCTGTCTTGCCGAGGAGCTCCCGGACAGGCGCAAGTCCATCTGTACATCCCGCTCGTTTGCCGATATGATAGAGACAGAGGATGCCATTGCGGTGAAAGTGGCTGACTTTGCCGCTCATTGCGCCAGAAAGCTCAGGGAGGAGGGGACTGCAGCATCCAATGTGACGACATTCCTCAGGACCAACAGGTTTCGGAACGATCTCGCCCAGTACTGTCCTGAAGTGACTGTCACTCTGCCTGTGGCGGCGAACAGTACATACGAGATAGTTTCTGCCTCTCTCAGGGCCTTGAAGATGATCTTCAGACCGGGATACCAGTACAAGAAGGCAGGTGTGGTGGTGGACGGGATTGTAGACTATGGTTCCGTACAGGGGGTGATCTTCGATTTCGATGACAGTATGCGGCACCGCCAGGATGTGCTTTCTTCCGTGATGGATGCTGTCAATGAAAACAGGCGCTTCTCCCAGGCAGGCATCGGACAGCCCGGTCAGCCATCCATACCAGGCGATGGAATGAACAGCAGACGGAGGCATATGACAGGAAGGGATGTGATAGGGCTTGCCTCCCAGCATCTCGGCCATTTTGCCGATGGCATCCGCAGCGAGCACAGGTCACGCCTCTATTCCACCGATTTCAAAGATATTCTGGAAATACACTGAATCACGGATGCCTGGTTTCCTGTCCGGCCCCCATCATTTACAGACCATAATATCGAGGATCATGGAGTCGGCGCTCTGCATTCCTACCGAGCCTATCCTTCCGAGATTGCGGATTGTCTTCTCGATGTCCTTCTCAATGATGCCGTCGTTTTCGGATATACATGTACCGTCCATTGCCAGGACAGCAGACTGGATTGCGCTGGATACACCGGATGCCACCTTCATGGCGCAGCCTACCTTGGCTCCGTCGCAGACCATTCCGGTAATGTTTCCTATCATATTCTTGATGGCGGAGCAGACGGCCTCGTATGAACCTCCCCGCATATACACCAGGCCGCATGCCGAGCCGGTCGATGCTATCACGCAGCCGCACAGGGCGGACAGCTTGCCGAGATACCCTTTGATGTGGATGGCTGTCAGGTGGCTCAGCACCAGTGCCCTTGCCAGGGTCTCATCGTCTATGCCGTGCTTGATGGCGTATGCTATGACAGGCATTGTCACTGTTATGCCCTGGTTGCCGCTTCCGGAATTGCTCATTGCCGGGAGTGTGCAGCCTGCCATACGGGCATCCGATGCAGCGGCTGTCAGGGACATTGCATAGCTCATAAAATCGTTCCCGAAGACTTTCCTGTGTCTGGAACAGTGTATGGTCTTGCCGACTTTCAGTCCGTAGTCTCCTTTCAGCCCCTCTTCCGCAAGTGTCAGGTTGAGGTCGCGCGATTCGAGGATGAATTTTATATCATCATAGTCCACAGTCTTGGCGAAATCGTATATCTCCTTGACGGTCAGTCCGTAATCTTTCGTGTCACGATGTCCCTGGTCGGCAACGTCCCCGGCAGTGGAGCAGACGAGGATATGGTCATCGAACCAGGTCTCCACTATATTGTCGTGGTCATTTTCTATCACGGCGGAAGCGGTGTGCCCATCTCCGGTACCTACACTGGCCTTGATGTAGAGTTTCTTGTCGGTGTCTGCAAGTTCAATGCGGATCTTTCTGTCCTCTACCATCCTGCGTGCTCTTGCTATATATTTCTCATCAATGTCGTGCAGAACTTCGAGCCCGTATTCCGATCTCCCGCAGACAGCTCCGAGGGCTGATGCTATGTATAGCCCCACCATACCTGTCCCCGGGATACCGACGCCCATACCGTTCTTGAGTATGTTGCCGCTGACCGCCACCTTCACATCCATATCCGCAGCCATTCTCCAGTCTCCCCTGTCTGCACCGTATGAACATCTGTCTTCAATGATTTCCACGGCCTTTGCCACTGCAAGTGCGACTGCTATCGGTTCTGTACAGCCGAGTGCCGGTTTGACTTCCTTGCGGATAAGCCCGATGATGTCTGCAAAACGTTCTGTCATTGCCTGAAAAATTTAATGGTTGTGTCGATTATCATATCTGTCCCGTCGCCCGGTGCCACCGCTTCGAGAGGGAATCCGAAGCTGACTGCCTTGTAACCTGCCGGGCTTGGATAGCATACCCCGCAAGGTATTCTGGAGTCACCGTATTCCGAGATAATGTACGAGTGTCTGTTTGATGGTGATATCCCGTCAGGGGACACGACTCTGTAGATGTCTGTGCGGCTTCCCACCGTCCAGTCTGCCGGAAGCGCTTCCCGAGACATCCCTGTTCCGGATGGACTTCCTTTGGCGGCTTCCTGGAAAGGGCTGTCCGTGAAGTTGATGACGCCCGTGCGCGAGGCGTGTCCTGTCACCCAGGTGTATCCGAGTACATCTTCCGCAAAATCTATGGATTCTGCCCGGAATGTGCTGTCCGTCTCTACAGGGAAGATAGAGTCCCATATATCCGTTCCTATATGCGAGCCTGAGACGAGTATATTGCCTCCCCGGGAGGTGAATGTACGTATTGCATTCTGAAGGGCGGCAGGGAATACCCTGTATTTTTCCGCGGTGCCGGTCTTGCCTGTAAGTGTGGTCACCTGTTCCCCGCAGATAATGTCGGCAGCGAAGAAACGTCTTTCCCCTCCGGCATATCTGCAGCCTGCCGCTCCGTAGAGTGTGCTGTCTGCAGCGAACGCAGCTGAACTTGCCGAGCAGAACGGGTATCCAGAAGCGAAGATGGCTTTTCCGTGGGTATATGTGTAGTCGAAAGTGTTGCCTGGCACGGGACGGCCGCTGTGTTCTCCGGATGATGCTCCGAATCCCGGGTTTACATTGCTCCTGAACCCGCTGGATCTGCGGAATTCATACATATCACCTGTATACGAGATGTCGCTGATATATGGCATTCCTGCGTCTGCGGAGCTGTTGAATCCCGCTATGTCCGGAGTGTCGAACCAGGCAGGCGCCGACACTCTCGTGAAATTGTTGACTACGATGAAAAGCGAGTCCAGACCGCTGCCGTTGTCAGGTATTCCGGCAGAAAGGATCTCCGATGGGAAACTTTCCCCTCCGCCATTGACTGCAGTGACCATATAGCTGTAGATGTGTCCGGGTCTGATCTTTATGAATGTATGCACCCTGCCGTCAGGGGACGTCCATATATCGGCCTCCCTGCCGTTGTCGAATCCGCCGTCATCCACTCTGGTGTACAGCATATATCTGTCTGCCATAGCGGTAGGCTCCAGCCGGTCTTCTCTCGGCAGCCAGCTGATGTCTACGGTGCAGCTGTCCGTAATGACTGCTGACATCGAATGTACCGGCAGAGGCTGGACCGTATACGGGCAGCCATATCTGTTGCTGAGATATTTCAGCATACCTTTATATATGGCTCTGCTGAGGATGAACCTGAAAGATGGATCCATTGCGCATCTCATATCCGAGAAGTTCTGGTGGGAGAAATTCTCCAGCAGGATAGTCGGACACGGCGGGGTCCGGGATTCCCTGTATGCCCTGTCCCAGATCTGTCTCCGGTTCCAGGAAGTGTCGATGCAAGCCTTCAGGTCATTTGCCACCTGGCTCTGCACGATATCCGCGAATTCCCTTGCAGTGAGCCTGTTCTCCCCATCCGGAAGCCTGTCCGCCCTTATGTTGGTGCGCGTGTATATGGTCAGGGTCCCTACTATGGAGTCGTTCTGTGCTATCCCGGCATCTGAATGGAAGGCGAATGTAAGGTCGACCGGAATCCTCCTGCCTTCTTTCTTCGGATTGATGGCTGAACCTCCGCTCATGAAATCAACCCAGTCACCGCGGGAGAACAGGTCATCCCTGTAGTCATCTTTAAGGTTGTTATGACTGAATACGGTGGAGTCCATACCTGCCCACTGGAGCCAGTATCTGGCGGCTTCGGCATATCTCGGCATTCCTGATGTCTCCGGAAGCGAGCCGTTGTCCCCGCTGATATTTCTGGCTATATTGCCCATCCCTCCGCCGATCTTTACGGCATCTGCGCTCACTACAGAACCTTTTGCTGGTTTCTGCCCGTCCGGAGCCGTGCTCAGAAGTTCGACATATCCCTGTCTTCCTTTGTCGAATTCGAATGTGCCGAGGTATATCCATGTGCCGCCTCCGGCTTTCTGGTTGACCAGGAACCTGGTCTCCCCGCCGAGATGATGCACTGTGTAATCGGCGCAGCAGCTGCTGTTCTCGAGAGTCTTGTATGAGATGTATACGGCATAGCGTCCTCTTTCAGGGATGTCCGGAGTCCATACTGCCCTTGCCGCCTTGCCGCACTGGGCTTTTCTGGCAGTCCCTGCAGTGAAAGGATTTGCGAGTCCGGTATATACCGCGGCGGTATCGGCGAATCCGGTCCCGGCATCTTCCCATTTTCCGGACTCTGTATATGTTCCGGTACCTCTTCCTCCTGATGTATGGTCATTGTCAATGATGATCTCGATATGGCTGGTGTCCCGTTCCCTCGGCAGCATTACATATGCCCCTGCATTCTCGAGCATCGGAACGAGGTACGGGAGTACGAATCCTGTGGACAGCATATCCTCCACGCTGGTGAACAATACCGGTCTCTGCCATATCCATCTGCCCGAATTCTGGTCGTAGTATCTTCCGTGGCTCGGCCAGAGTGCGATGTGTCTGCCGGAGAGCCCTTCTGTATAGAAGGGTCTGTCATATCTGGTTACAAGGGGGACGGTATGTCCTCTCGGATCGGCTTTCCTGTGCCGGGTGTGGACGGGGTTCCCATCGTATCCCAGTTCCCTTACGACAAGCGCGGCGGCTTTCTCCCGCTTACTGTAGATTTCCCCGAGAGTGTATCCTCTGTACCGGTCGGGAAAAAGTGAATGCAGCGTGGTCCTGAACCATCTGTAATCGGATTCTCTCCAAGGGAAGTCACTGAGACTGACCGTGAAGTAGAAATCCAGGGAATTCCCCCGCTTCATTATGTTCCTCAGTCTGAGTTTCCCTTCCACTCCTGTCCTGTCCGACAGCAGGACGGAGACGGAGTCGCAGACCGGGGTGAAATCTTTCACTATTCTGCTCTGCGCCTTCATCTCCAGTACGCCTATGCAGATGGCAAGGACCAGTGATATGCTTCTGAAGGTTTTCATTTCTTCTTCCCGACAAGAATCCAGGCAATCAATGTGATTATCGAACCGGTGAAGATGCCGAGACTGTCGGCCCGGAAATCCATTATGTCGGCGCTTCTGTATTTCAGTTCTCCCTGTATCAGCTCCGTCGCTCCTGCCAGAATCATTCCTGCGGCTATCACTATGACCAGGAACAATATAAGCCTTGCCGGCCTTTTCTCGTATCTGAAGAATGCCGCGTACATCAATATCGGGTAAGGGAGGAACATTGTGAAATGCACAACCTTGTCCTTAGGGATTCCGAACCAGGTCGATGACAGGTCTATCCCTGTGTTGAACCTGCTGAAACACAATATCCCTACAGCTATTACATATAAGATGAGCAGAATCCTCGATATCGTCCTTATCCTGTCCATATCAGAATACAAGTTCTCCGAAGAATTCAGGTCTGTGGAAATCCGGTGCCGGGACTTCTATCGGACTCCAGCTGAGGAAATGAGGATGGGCGCTCTTGTCAGCGCATTTGTAGAAGTTCGCCCGGATGGATGCGGGAAGGCTGTCGGGGTCGATGCCTATGAGGCTGAAAGGCACGCACAGACCGATGCTCCAGCCGAAAATCCTTCCTGCCAGATCGACCGGTCTTTTCTCCAGAGTGGAAAACCTCTTTATCCGTGACAGCGCCTCTTCCGTGAAATGGACCGCATCTTCCCTGCTTTTCCTCTTGGCTGCGAGGAGAGTCCCGATGCAGTTCATCTCGAAGTTGTAATAGGTCCCGTCGGACGGGTCGGCGATGAACATTTCGCAGCAGCTGTCCTCCCAGACAGGGCCGTTGTCCTCCAGTGCAGCCGCTCTCAGATCGAGTCCCCTGACATGGTACAGCACGGCAAGATGTGTCCTGCTGTGCGCTACGGAGAATGCGACATCCGGTCTGTACGGATATTCCTTCCAGTTTACGCAGCCGATGAATGACTTGGCTGCTCCGGTCTCCATTGCCAGATCCAACTCTCCGTATGTCATTTCTTCAAGCCCTTCGATGTAGGGCAGTTTCATTCTGTTCATAGCCTTGTAGTTTATAGTGCCTGCATATCATTGAGTTTCTTGTAGTAGCCGTTCTTCGCTATGAGTTCTTCGTGTCTGCCGTGCTCGACGATGACTCCATCCTGCATCACATATATCCTGTCTGCGTTCTTGATCGTGGACAGCCTGTGTGCGATCGCGATTGTAGTCCTTGTCGATGTGAGACGGTCAAGCGCTTCCTGCACAAGTCTTTCCGATTCGGTGTCAAGGGCAGATGTCGCTTCATCCAGTATCAGGATCGGCGGGTTCTTGAGTATCGCCCTGGCAATGCTTATCCTCTGCCTCTGGCCTCCTGAAAGCCTCCCTCCTCGGTCTCCTATCATTGTGTCGTAGCCTTCCTCCTTCTCCATTATGAAGTCGTGGGCGTTGGCTATCTTCGCCGCGGCGATGACCTGTTCCATTGTGGCGTTCTCGACGCCGAAGGCTATGTTGTTGAATATCGTGTCATTGAACAGTATCGCCTCCTGGTTGACATTGCCGATGAGGCTGCGCAGTGAGTGGATCTTCAGATCCTTGACGTTGGTCCCGTCTATAAGGAGCTCTCCGCTTGTGACATCGTGGTAGCGCGGGATGAGGTCCACAAGAGTGGATTTTCCTGACCCGGACTGTCCGACTATCGCAATGGTCTGCCCTTTCGGTACGGTCAGGTCGACCCCGTGGATCACCTCCTTGCCGTTGACGTATGAGAAATGTACGTTCCTGAATTCTATCCTGTCATCGAATGATGCGATCTCCTTTGCATCAGGCTTCTCCTTTATATTGTTCTCCGCCTTCATTATCTTGTCGACCCTCTCCACGGATGCCATTCCCTTGGGAATGTTGTATCCGGCCCTTGCCAGTTCTTTCAGAGGATTGAGTACACTGTAAAGTATGATCATAAAGAAAATGAATGTAGGCGCATCGATGGTGGCGTTGTCGTGGAGGATAAGCGTACCCCCGAACCAGAGGACCACCATTATCATTACGGAGCCGAGGAATTCGCTTACAGGATGGGCGAGAGCCTGACGGATGGCCACTTTCGAAGTGGTGCGTCGCAGTTCGTTGCTTGTGCGGAGGAATCTTTCCCTCATCCTGTCTTCTGCAATGAAGGCCTTGATGATCCTGAGCCCTCCCAGCGTCTCATCCAGCTGTGACATTGTGTCGCTCCATTTCGCCTGCGCCTCGAGCGATTCCCGTTTGAGCTGCTTTCCTATGGCGCTCATCGCCCATGCCATCAGCGGTACCACGAGAACCGTGAAGAGGGTGAGCTCCCAGCTTGTGAACAGGAGGGTGGCGAAATAGAATATTATCAGGATGGGGTTCTTGATGAGCATGTCCAGGGAGCTGGTGATGGAATATTCTATCTCCCCGACATCTCCGCTCATCCTCGCTATGATGTCCCCTTTCCTTTCCTGGGAGAAGAATCCGAGCGGAAGGCTGAGGAGCTTGTTGTAGACCTTTGTCCTGATGTCCCTCACTATGCCTGTCCTCAGCGGCACCATAATGGCTGACGCTCCGAAATAGCATCCTGTCTTCAGAAGAGTCATGACACCGAAGAAGAGGCCTATGAAGAGCAGGGTCATCGAAGGTCCGTATCTGTCTATTATAATGGTGATATAATAGTACATATTGTTCATCAGCACATCCTTGAACGCTGTACCTTCCGTACCCCATGGTATGAACTGGTATACAGTGGTGTCCATCTTGAACAGTATCTGCAGGATGGGTATTATCAGAGTGAACGAGAATATGTTGAATATGGCGGACAGGATGTTGATCCCTACCGCACCGAAGAGATACCATTTGTATGGAGCGGTGAACCGCTTGAGAATTTTCCAGAAATCTTTCATCAGCATCTGAGTTTACCGCATCAGCCGGAACTTCCCGGGTGACGGCGGTATTGTTGAACCGCCAAAGATAGTGTTTTTTTCTGATATTGCCGCCTACAGCATCTTGTCGATCCAGTGGTATATGAGAATGATCCTCCGGCGGAATACGGGATAGTCGAGCGTGTGCGGGGAGTCGTATGTCTTGTTGTTGTTCATTGTTATGCCGGATGTGAAAAGAATGGCGGGGATTCCGTTGTCGACGAAAGGCCTCTGGTCGGAGAGCCTGTAGAACAGCTTCGTGAAGTTCTCGCTCCCGTAATATGATTCCGATATCTCCAGATTGGCTCCATAGAATCTGTTGCACAGGGACAGCCAGTCGCTGTAGTAGCCGGGCAGCGTGTGGCCTCCGAGCATTATGATGTAGTCTTTCCTTCCGGAGTCCAGAGGGGAGAGGCTGGACCCTATCTGGTCTATGTTCACCATCATCGTTACGTTCTCCCTGGTGACGGCCTTCCCTGTAACCGGATCTTTCAGCGAGCCGTCTGCAAGCATCTTCCAGAGTGCATCCGCCCCGGACATGCTCAGCTCCTTCCCGTCGAAGGCCACGAATATGATGCTGGAGCCGTAGACCTTGCCGAGGGTCTTCATCGAGGAGAACATTTCCGCAAGGGACAGCATCGCTACCAGACCGGATGCGTTGTTGTCTGCACCGGGATACATTTTCCCTCCGAGAATCCCGAGATGGTCATAATGAGCACCGACGATGATGTAAGAGGAGGATGGCCGTCTGACCGAACCGGGAATCATTCCGATAATATTGTGCCCTGTCCTCGCGCTGTCAGGGGTGTAGAACGCCCGTACGTATGAATCCCCGAACATTTTCAGCCCGGCCTTTCGGTAGGCCCTTGTGATGTAGAATGCAGCCTCCGCGCTTCCTCTTGTTCCTGTCGCCCTGCCTTCGCATATGGTGTCGCAGAAGAACTCCACCTTACGTCTCAGCTTGTCCTCCCATACGATATTCTGTGCCGACCTTTCATCGTAGAATCCGACTGTGCTGCTGTCGGCCTCTATGTCTTCCGGTACCTGTCCGTAAGTCCATGTCGAGGCGGATGCCGAAGCCGGCAGCAGGAAAAACAGGATAAAGAATATTTTTTTTGCGTAGTATTGGTTTGCGGGCATAATAAATGTGTGTATCTTTGCAGTTTGCCGGATCTGATCCTCACGGCCGGCAAAATTAGGAAATTTAATGTATATTCGGAAATACCAGGTGATACACTTAAGGCATATTCTCGGAAAATATCTGCTGGCTGCAGTGCTGCTTCTGTGCGGACTCCAGTCTTCTGCGCAGTATGACAAGAGTGTGTTTTTCTACCGGGGACGTATGGCGCTGTCGGATGGGAAATATGCCCAGGCGATAGAGAATTTCAACGTGCTTGCGAGACTCGATACATCGGACTACTGGACATTCTTTTTCCGTGGGATAGCCAAGTACAATCTCGGGGATATCAGGGGCGCCCAGCAGGATTTCGACCATTCTGTGCAGCTGAATCCGGTATTTACATCCGGGTATCACTACAGGGCGATAGCATTGAGCCGGTTCGGGAAGTATGATGAGGCTCTGGCCGACCTGCAGCGTGCGATAGAGCTGCGCCCCGGTTTCATCGGCCTGTATTTCAGCAGGGGAGTGACCTATTTCCTTTCACAGCAGTTCGACAGGGCTGTGGATGATTTTGACAGGTATATAAGAAAGGAGCCCAAGGATCCTTCCGCCTATCTCAACCGCGGTGCGAGCTATCTGTTTCTCGGAGACACCCTCAAGGCCCTGAATGACTACAACAAGGCTATAAAGCTTGACAGGTTCGATCCCGAAGGCTATATCCGCAGGGGCAGGCTGTATGCCACGAAAGGGGACTATGTGAATGCTGTCGCCGATATGGACAAGGCCATAGAGCTGGACACGACCAATACTTTCGCCTATTTCAACCGGGCCATAATGCTTTATGAGCAGAAGAACTACATCGCTGCGATGGCCGACCTCAACAGGGTGCTCAAGGAGGAGCCGGGGAACGCCCTGACTCTGTATAACAGGGGTCTTATCAGTGCACAGGTCGGGGCATACGAGGATGCGCTGTCAGATATGGACAGGGTGCTCAACATAAATCCCGAGAATGTGCTGGCCTATTTCAACAGGGCATCGATATTCATAGAGATGGGCCGTTTCAGAGATGCCCTGGAGGACTATGACAGGGCGATAGAGCTTTATCCCGATTTCGCCAAGGCATATATGAACAGGGCGTATGTCAAGAATATGCTAGGTGATATGGCCGGGTCGAGGGAGGACTATAAGACAGCCCAGGCGAAGGTGGCGGCGTACAGGTCTGCAAATGAGAAAGATGCGGATTCATTTGCCGATACGACACGCAAATACAGTTCGCTTATCGCTCTCGATGCCGATTTTGCCAAGAAGGATTTCAATGATGAGCTGCTTCAGCACAGGGATATAGACATAAGGCTCAAGTCTCTTTACCGCTTTGTACTTTCAGCGGCAAGACAGGATACCCGCTATGCGCTCGAAAGAGGATACGAGAACCCTCTTGTCGACCGTTTCATGGCCGAGGCTCCTGTACCGGTGGCGATCTCTGCGGCTGACTCGGCTGTCACAGCCGGGGTGCTGGCTTCGGCGGAGGAGGTTCTCTATGGAGAAGGGGCGGATCCGTCAGATCCTGCGATCTGTTTTTTCAGGGCTCTGTATGAATCTGCATCCAGACAGTTCAATTCCTCCCTTTCCTACTATGACAGGGCGGTGGATGCGGATGCCCAGGATGGAATGGCGGCCCTGTACCGGGCGTTCTATCTGATGAACAGGGGAGTGCTCAAGGCCGATATGATAGATTTCATATCTTCGATCGAGAGCAATGTCCAGGTCCTGACAATGGATGATACCGGGGCTACAAGGGCGAGGGTCAGGGATCAGGTCAGCCAGCGTTATGACTATTCTGGAGCGATAGCCGATATGGAGGCAGCGGCGGATATAGTGAAGGATTTGCCATATATACATTTTGATCTCGGCAACCTCTATTGTCTTGCCGGGGAGCATATCGCATCGATTGACAGCTATACAGAGGCCATACGGCTCTTCCCGTATATGGGGGATGCGTATTATAACAGGGGGCTTGTGCTGATATATCTGAAAGACAGGGAAAAAGGATGTATCGACCTGTCCCGTGCCGGTGAACTCGGAGTTGTCGAGGCGTATAATGTGATCAACAGATACTGTGAACAGGAGGGAGACTTGTAATGGTCAGGTTTATGAGCTTTTCCAGCGGCAGCTGCGGCAACTGCTACTATCTCGGTAATGAAGACAGAGGAATACTGATAGATGCCGGTGTCAGTTTCCGCAGGCTCAGGAAGGCTCTCGAGGCAGCCGGTCTGTCGACAGATTCTTTCGGTGCCGTACTTGTCACGCATGACCACAATGATCATATACGCCATCTGGACAAATACTGCCAGTATATGCATAAGTCTGTATATGCCACTGCCGAGCTGCACCGGGCGCTGGCTGTCCGCAGGATACATCAGAATGAGATCTCTTCATACCGGATGGATCTCGAACCGGACAGATGGAATGACATAGACGGCATCAGTGTGAGGTATTTTGTCGTGCCTCATGATGCAACTCAGACGGTCGGGTATGCAGTCAGTATCGATGACTGCCGTTTTGTGATAATGACCGATATAGGCAGGATGACCGATGAGGCTGTCGCTTTCGCCAGGCAGGCTGACACTGTAGTGATAGAGTCCAACTACGATATGGATATGCTTATGGGCGGGCCGTACACATATGACCTGAAGATGAGGATTGTCCAGGGGCACGGGCATCTGAGCAATGATGAATGCGCTGCGGCTATCCGCCGTTTCATTCATCCCGGTCTGAAGAATATCTTCCTGTGTCATCTCAGCGAACACAACAATACTCCCCAGACTGCTTTCGACTGCTCTATGGCGGTATTGCGTGAGGCCTTTCCTGCATCTGTTTCTGAAGGTCAGGAAGCTCCGGCGGGCCGTATGCCTTCGCTCCGCTGCCTGCCACGCCGTACCCCTTCCCCTCTGTTTGTCCTCTGACCCCTCTTTCGTAGACGGTGTTCTTTCCGGTGTTCTTTCCGGTGTCCTTGTCGGTGTTCCTCTTCGGCCTTCCTGAACACAGCCGCTTCTCTGTTATCCAGGGGAGTGTTGTCTCTTTTGTCATCCTGAGTGTCAGCGAAGGATCTGGGGGCGTATACCGGTGATTCCTGTCATCCTGAGCGTCAGCGAAGAATCTGGTGCACCTCATCGATTCTTGCCCCCGGATTCCCGCACCAGATTCTTCACTTCGTTCCCTTAGACAAGGCAGAATGACGATGCCGCTGTTCAGACTGTGTGGTGCTTCAGATCCTTCACTTCGCCTCCGGCAGCGTCTATGGTGGCAAGAGGCAGCTTCGTCTATGGTGACAAAAAGACTGACTGTAAGCCGTATCGCTTTCAGTCAGCCTCTTATTGTCGGGGTCTTCCTTGCGGGAAGACTTATGTCGTCTTTGTCGGACTAGAGCTTCGGACCTGCTGCTACGAGAGACTTGCCGAGGTCGTTGCCGGTGAACTTCTCGAAGTTCTTGATGAAACGGCCTGCGAGGTCTTTTGCCTTTGCATCCCAAGCGCTTGCGTCAGCATAGGTGTCGCGAGGGTCGAGGATTGCAGGATCAACTCCAGGAAGTTCTGTAGGAACTTCAAAGTTGAAGTAAGGGATAGTCTTTGTAGGAGCCTTCTCGATAGATCCGTCGAGGATAGCGTCAATGATTCCACGAGTGTCGCGGATAGAGATACGCTTGCCGGTTCCGTTCCATCCTGTATTTACAAGATATGCCTTCGCTCCTGAAGCTTTCATTCTCTTCACGAGTTCCTCTCCGTATTTTGTAGGGTGGAGAGAAAGGAATGCTGCACCGAAGCAGGCAGAGAATGTAGGAGTAGGCTCGGTGATACCGCGCTCTGTTCCTGCAAGCTTGGCAGTGAATCCTGAAAGGAAGTAGTACTGTGTCTGCTCAGGAGTAAGGATTGATACCGGAGGAAGTACTCCGAATGCATCTGCAGAGAGGAAGATCACCTGCTTTGCGTGAGGACCCTTTGACACCGGCTTCACGATGTTGTGGATGTGGTAGATAGGGTATGATACGCGGGTGTTCTCTGTAACGCTCTTGTCTGCGAAATCGATCTTGCCTTCTGCGTCTACAGTGACGTTCTCAAGAAGTGCATCCCTCTTGATTGCATTGTAGATATCCGGCTCGCTCTCCTTGTCGAGGTTGATGACCTTTGCATAGCATCCGCCTTCGTAGTTGAACACTCCCTCGTCATCCCAGCCGTGCTCGTCATCACCGATGAGGAGTCTCTTAGGGTCGGTGGAAAGGGTGGTCTTGCCGGTTCCTGAAAGTCCGAAGAAGATAGCCGTGCTCTTTCCTTCCTTGTCGGTGTTGGCAGAGCAGTGCATTGAGGCGATGCCCTTGAGAGGGTTGAGGTAGTTCATGATAGAGAAGATACCTTTCTTCATCTCACCGCCGTACCAGGTGTTGAGGATAACCTGCTCGTTGGTCTTGAGGTTGAAGACAGTGGCAGTCTCGGAGTTGAGTCCGAGCTCCTTGTAGTTCTCTACCTTTGCCTTTGCAGCGTTGAATGATACGAAATCAGGCTCTCCGTAGTTCTCGAGCTCCTCCTCTGTAGGGCGGATGAACATATTCTTTACGAAGTGTGCCTGCCATGCAACTTCCATAATGAAGCGGACCTTGAGGCGGGTTGCAGGGTTTGCACCGCAGAAAGTATCCATAACGAAAAGCCTCTTGCCTGAAAGCTGCTTTACCGCCTTTGCCTTGAGGTCTGCCCAGGCCTCTTCTGAGCAGGGCTTGTTGTCATTCTTGTATTCGTCTGAAGTCCACCATACATTGTCCTTGCTGGCTTCGTTGTAAACAAAGAATTTGTCTTTAGGAGAACGTCCGGTGTAGATACCTGTCATTACGTTGACAGCACCGAGTTCAGTTACCTGGCCTTTCTCATAACCCTCGAGACTTCCCTTTGTCTCCTCTTCGAAAAGAACTTCGTAGGATGGGTTGTGGAGAATTTCCTTGACATCAGTGATGCCGTACTTGGTCAAATCAATTTTGCTCATAAAACCAAAAATTTATATAAAACAAAAATACAATCCTTATTATCAGATCCTTCGCTGCGCTCAGGATGACAAGTCATATTCAGGATGACAAGTCATATCCAAAGTAACGAGTCATATTCAGGATGACTGTTGTCTCTCAAAGCGGTGCAAAAATAATTTATTTTTGCGATTGCTCAAATTTTCCCTTTATATTTATATTGACAAAAATTAAAACGCTTTATATTTTTGTCGCTCGTCCGGTCTTACCGGGCGCCTTGATATGCAAAAATTGAGCCAATGACAATGAACGGAGACAGAGCTTTAGAGATTCTGGAAGAATACTGGGGGTATACCTCGTTCAGGCCGATGCAGCGCGAGATTATAGATGCTGCAGCGGAGGGGAAGGATGTGCTTGCTGTTCTGCCGACCGGGGGAGGAAAGTCCGTCTGTTTCCAGGTACCGGCTCTGATGAAGGATGGTATCGCTCTGGTGGTGACCCCTCTCATTGCCTTGATGAAGGACCAGGTCCAGAATCTGTGCGACAGGGGAGTGAAGGCTCTTGCGGTATATGCAGGGATGTCGGCCCGCGAGGTGGAGCTCACTCTGAACAATGCGGTCTATGGAGATTTCAAGTTTCTCTACCTTTCTCCGGAAAGGCTGAAGACCCCTCTTTTCAGATATTATGTCGGGGGGATGGATATCAGCTATATTGTAGTGGATGAGGCTCACTGCATTTCTCAGTGGGGGTATGATTTCCGGCCGGACTATCTGGAGATCAGCGAGCTCAGGAAGATGTCATCCGCCCCGGTGATCGCATTGACTGCCACGGCTACACCTTATGTGGCGCAGGATATAATGGAAAGGCTGGGATTCCGGGAGAAGCTTCTGCTGAAGAGCAGTTTCGAACGCCCTAACCTCTCCTATATTGTCAGGCACTGCGAGGACAAGCTCGGCAAGCTTCTGCAGGTATGCTCATCGGTGCCGGGGACTGGTATCGTGTATGTAAGAAGCAGGAAGAAGACAGAGGAACTGGCGGCCTTCCTGAGGGCACAGGGGATAAGCGCGTCATTCTATCACGCAGGGCTCGGCCCTCAGACCAGGGCGCTCCGTCAGGCGGACTGGAAGTCGGGTAAGATACGTATAATGGTGTGTACCAATGCTTTCGGTATGGGTATCGACAAGCCTGATGTCCGCAGTGTTGTGCACTTCGATGTCCCTGATTCCCCCGAGGCGTATTTCCAGGAGGCCGGGCGTGCAGGAAGGGATGGCAGGCGGTCGTTTGCCGTACTTCTGCACGGGAGCAGCGATATCCGCAGGCTGCACCAGATAGAGACACTTTCTTTCCCCCCTCTCGAATATGTGGAGAGCATCTACCACAAGGTCCACGACTTTTTCGGCATACCGTTCGAGTCCGGCGAGGGCAGGCAGCTGAAGTTCAATATGGATGAGTTCTGCCGGCATTATTCCCTGAACCGGTCATCGGTGTTCTATGCGATGAAATATATCGAGCGCACCGGGCACTGGAGCCTGATGGAGGATATGGATATCGCCACCAGGGTGGAGATCATCCCGGCCAGGGCGGAACTGTATGAAATCGAGGTGTCGGATCCTGCTATGGCGAGGGTGATGGATGTGCTGATGCGCAGGTATACAGGTATATTCTCATACCCTGTCATGATAGATGAGAATTATGTGGCATCTATGTCGGGTCTCACTGTCCCGGAATTGAGGCAGACTCTGTACAGGCTTGCCGTGGAGCATATAATAAGGTATATCCCGAACGGCCGGTCGACAGTGATATATCTGCAGCATCCGAGACTGCGGCATCGGGATGTGAACCTTATGCCCGAACGTTATGCGAGACTCAAGGAAATGGCTCATGCCAGGATACAGACTATGGTGGACTATGTCTCGGAGGACAGTGAGTGCAGGAGCGTATTCCTGCTGCGTTATTTCGGGCAGGAGGATGCTCAGCCTTGCGGGACCTGTGATGTCTGCCGCGGAAACTATGGCAGTAAACGTATCGGGATACTGAGGGACCGTTCCGACAGACCGTGAAGTATCTGTATGACAGGACGTCTCTATCCTTCTATTACAAGACCGTCGTATGCAGGCAGTATACCTTCAGGAAGCATTCTGCAGAATTCCGTATAACGGGGCAGCCTGTGTGACAGGTGGGTGAGCCAGGAATGCCTTGCCCCTACCCTCTGCGCCACCGAGATGGCCTCTTCAAGGGAGAAGTGCGAGATATGATGGCCCTGCTTCACACAGTTGATGACGAAATGCTCCAGTCCCTGCAGCTTTGTGAATTCCTTTTCCGGAATGAAGTTCATGTCGGTGCAGTAGGCAATGTCCCCGAACCTGAATCCGAGGACAGGAAGCCTGTAGTGCATGCCCCTTATCGGTATCACATTGACGCCATTCCCGCAGGTGCCGGCTGCAGATGCCGCTTTCCGGACATGTATGTAGCCTTTGCCTGGGACCCATTCAAGGGTGCCGTCCTCCCCGTTGTCAGGAGTCACCGTGAACGGGTTGTCATCTATCGTATGGATATGCCATTCCGGGACACCGGGGTATTTCTTTTCCGTAAAGGCATATGCGTACTCTTTCCTCAGGGATTCTTCTACGTATTCTTCACAGTATATCTCTGCCGGAAGTTTTTCCAGATAGTTGAACGCCCGGACATCATCCAGGCCTCCGGTATGGTCCTTATGGTTGTGGGTCAGAAGGATGGCATCGAGATGCCCTATCCCTGCCCTCAGCATCTGGTATCTGAAATCAGGCCCGGCATCCACAAGTATCTTCAGTCCTCCGTATTCTACGAGTGCCGAAGACCGCAGCCTCTTGTCTCTCCGGTCTTCCGACATACATACTTCGCAGCTGCATCCTATCATCGGCACTCCCTGTGATGTGCCTGTTCCCAGAAATGTAAGTCTTGTCATTTTTCTTCAGTCTTGTGTCCCGTTGCGGGGACAGTCATATTATGACATCAACGATCTTCCCGGCAAGAGAGGGGTCGTATGGCCGTTCGATCCTGATGTAGTTGCCTGTATACCCGTACATCATCCCTTTCTTGTCCGAACTTTCGAACAGCACCTTCCCGTGAAGTCCTCTGCAGGAGGAGATGAATTCGCTGTGGAGCCTGCCGCACAGTTCTTCAAGCCTGGCGACCCTCTCTGTCTTTATCCTGTCCTGCACATATGGCTTCATTGATGCCGCCGGCGTCCCGGGCCGTCTTGAATATGGGAATATATGGATGAATGCAGGCCTTATTCTCTGTTCAAGGAAGCTGTATGTCTCGTTGAACAGTTCTTCCGTCTCTCCTGGAAATCCGACGATGACATCTATGCCGAAGAATACCTTGGTGTCTCCGTCCCTTTCCATCTTCTCCCTTATATAAGCGATCTTGTGAGCGAAGGCGGCCGTGTCATATCTCCGTCCCATTGCCTTGAGGATGGTGTCAGAACCCGACTGCAGGGGTATGTGGAAGTGGGGCAGGAATTTCGTCCCGGATGCTATCCAGTCCACGGTCTCCTCTGTAAGCAGGTTGGGCTCGATGGATGATATGCGGTATCTTTCTATACCATCCACGGCATCGAGCCTTCTGAGCAGATCAATGAACGATTCTCCTGTCGTCTTCCCGAAATCCCCGGTGTTGACTCCTGTGAGCACTATTTCCTTTATGCCCTGCCGGGCGATCTCCCTCGCCTGGGAGACAATGTCCTCGATCGGGATGTTCCGGCTCTCTCCTCTTGCATAGGGAACGGTGCAGTATGCACATTTATAGTCGCAGCCATCCTGTACTTTGAGGAACGAGCGGGTACGCTCCCCGGATGAATATGCAGGGAATACACTGCTCTGACAATTCTCCCGGTTGCACGGCAGTGTCTCGTCTGTATTGACGGATGTGGCAGCCGGATATGCCGTCCCGCATTTCCGGATATATTCCGATACGGTGCTTACTACAGATGATTTTTCCGTGGCACCGAATACGAAGCGCACTCCATCGATCTTTTCGATCTCGCTGCGCCTGAGCTGTGCGGAGCATCCGGTCACGACTATAGCCGCATCAGGATTGGCTCTGTGCATCTTGCGGATGATGTTGCGGCTTTTCTTGTCCGAATGCTCTGTTACGCTGCATGTGTTTACAAGGCAGATGTCGGCCCCGGCGCCGGGAGGGACGACTTCGAATCCTTCCTTGATGAAGCCTCTCTCGTAGGTCGAGGTCTCTGCGTAGTTGAGTTTGCAGCCCAGTGTTATGAACGATATCTTCGGCATTTTGTTGTCTGTTTTTTATATTTCAGATCCTTCGCTTCGCTCAGAATGACAGGAAGAGTGAGGCTCGGGGTGACAGGAGAGTGTCACGCGGGACCAGGCGGCGGTGCCGCTGACAGGCGGATTGCGCTTGGAGACACGGACCGAGAACTGCCCTATGTACGGGAATTCTCTTCTGATGGCCGAGGCTATCCTGTATGTAACGTTCTCCAGCAGGTTGGATGGAGTCCGCATCTGTTCTGCCACTATATCGTATATTTTCCCGTAGTCGAGAGTGTCCTCCAGCGCATCGGTCTCCGCTGCTTTGCTGATGTCGACTTCTCCCTTGAAATCTACAGTGAACAGGTTGCCTTCGCGTCGCTCGTGCTCGAGACAGCCGTGAAAGGCAGTGAATTCCATTCCTTCAAGTTCTATTGTTCCGTTCTTTTCCATTTTCGTTTATGTGTTTCAGATCCTTCGCTGCGCTCAGGATGACAGGGAGGGGTGGTGTTTCAGATCCTTCGCTGCGCTCGGGATGACAGGGAGGCTCAGGATGACAGAGAGCTCAGGATGACAGGGGCGTTCAGGCAAGCAGGCAGAAGACGCACGGTCGCTTTCCTATTGCAGGCCTTGCGTTCCTCCACTGCTCCACTGTCATAGTCCTGATGAATGCGTCCGGAAGTGTTATGTCCGCTGCAATGCACAGTCTTGTCGTACCTTTGCATACTGACAGTATGTCGGAGAGCATAGAGTCGTTCCTGTATGGCGTCTCGATGAAGATCTGTGTCTGCCTGTGTGTCGCGGACAGCCTTTCGATGCTCCTGAGCCTTTCTTTCCGCTCGTCAGTCTTCGCCGGCAGGTATCCGCAGAATGCGAATGACTGCCCGTCCAGCCCGGAAGACATCAGTGCAAGCATCAGGGATGATGGCCCGACGAATGGTATCACTTCTATCCCGTGCCTGTGGGCGAGTGCCACCAGAGTCGCTCCCGGATCGGCTACAGCAGGCAGTCCTGCCTCGGATATAAGTCCGACATCGTTGCCATCGTTGAACAGCTGCAGATATCCTTCGACGTCGCGAGGGTCAGTGTGCTCGTTAAGTTCGTGGAATTCAAGGCCGGAGATCTGTCCTTTCAGTCCTGCCCTCGAGAGGAATCTCCTGGCTGTCCGTGTCTCTTCAACGACAAACGTCCTGATGGTCCGGATCTTTTCAAGCACCGGTCCAGGGATCACCTCGACCGGCTCGTTGTCCCCCAGAGGGGAGGGTATCAGATATAGTTTTCCGTATGTCATTCTCTTCTTCTGTCTTTGCCGGTGCGGGATTCATTTCCTCCGGCTTCAATCTTTATATGGTTCTTTTTCTCGTTTATCGCTTTTCTTGCATCTTCCAGCTCGGCCTCCTCCCTTTTCTTCTTCCCCATGAACATCCTTTTGACAAACTGGCCGAAATTGTTGAATTCCTGCTGGTAGGCTATACCGATGCCGTTTCTCTGGGAGTTGTCCAGATAATTGGTGTACTGGTCGGCGGAGTGGGAGAACAGGTTGAGCCTGAAAGCACCCGGCCTGTCGAGCTTGATCTCGATGTCAAGGTCTCCGACGACATCGCTGGTGCTGCTTCCGGATGTGGACTCTTTGTTGCCGATGTTGCCGTTGACAATCACCCTGTTGTTGAAAAGCTGCGTGGAGACGGCCACATCGAATATGTCGTTGCCCTGTTCGCTCTGCTGGTAGTTGAATCCGAGGTCGAGAGGGATGTCGAGTTTCTGGAATATTGTGTTGAGCTGGTTCGTCATTATTTCCGTCACGTTGGAGAACAGTACGGATGAGTTGTTCACGATACCTGACTGTTCATCCGGCAGGAAACTGTTGGATATCAGCAGGGACAGGAACTGTTTCTGTATCTTGTCTTCCGAGCTCAGGGCGCTTTCGACTCTCGCCTTGACTGTAGGGTTGATGTCAGGTATGTCGATGGAGAATGCCAGGCGCGGGTTGCTGAGCTTGTCGGTGATCTGTATGCCGCAGTTCACAGTGCGTCTGTTGTCTACCGAGGATTCGTCGGCGATCAGTGTCGACAGGGAGGCCTTGGTGCTGTATGTCGCACCGATATTGAGGTTGCTGTCCATTATGTCTCCGTTGAACCGGATGGTGCTGCCGTCGTTGATCGTGAAGTCCCTTGCGGCAATGCCGAGGGCGACGAAATGGTAGTTGCCGCTGCTGATGGTGTAATCTCCGGAAATGTTGAATGTCTGGTCGGATGGCCTTATGGCCAGCTCGATATTGCCGGTGCCGCGTCCGCGCAGCACGTTCCCGCTTGCCTTGTCTATCTCCACGAACGCCTCGACTTCAGGA
>JADIMI010000033.1 GCA_017694845.1 Candidatus Cryptobacteroides intestinavium | reverse complement strand
AGACCATTTCTCTGCCTGTGAGCCAGTATAAGCCTTCCCGTGTTCTTGCATCCGAAATAGAGAACCTTACACTCACGGCTACATTCTGCGCTTTCGACCGTGACAAGACCATATTCCGGCTGATGAATCCGAAGTCTCTGGGCGAACCGTACATGGATCCGTATGGAAGAGAGTATATAACTGCCGGCCAGTTCGCCAGCCAGTATGCGCAGGCATACAATTTCGTCAATCCAGATGACCCGCAGACCGCGGATGACTTTCTCGTTTACGCCTATGTCGAGCCGACTCTTGACAATAATATGACAGGGTCATTCTTCGATGTCCGTTTCTATATGGAAGGGGACAAGAGGATGATGTCTGTCAGTGATGGGTCGTATGCTCCTGCCGGAAACGCAGAGGTTATCAGAATGGCAGGGGAATACACATACGATGAGGAGAAGGGGCTTATCTATCTCTATGACGATTCCAATACGATGGAGATGTACCACAAGGATGTGGTCATCAGTCTGAAGAAAGATGGCAGACGGTATATTTTCGAAATCGTGGAGACAGTACAGCCTGAGTTCTGGAGGCCGTATCTTTCCAGGATAATGGATGAGACCGGTATAGATCTTATGACGGAGCCTAACTTCGGCTTTACCCTTTCCAACTATACACAGACGGAATTTTATATGCCGTTCGGTTCGTTTGTCTATACCTTGAAGGTTATGGACTGACAGGCCGCTGAATAGAAACAACTTAACAGACCGATAATATGAAAAGGAATGCGATTATTGCAGGGACTGCATTGTCCCTCGCATGTGTTCTTGCACTCTCTTCGTGCAAGAAAGATGAAATCAATGCCAGTGAGGCTCCTACTGTGAAACTTGAGGCCGTAGAGCAAGGTATTTCTACCGTCTCTTTCCGTATCACGGCCACAAATGCTGCGGAAGTGGCGTATGTGGAGCAGGATGATCTCTCATCGGTACCGTCAGCAAGGGCGATCCTGACTGCAGGGAAAAAGGCTGCGGCTTCCGATGTGATTGAAAAAGGGGACTGCACTCCTGGCGAAACCTATTACTTTGCCGCTGCTGCTGTCTCTGAAACAGGAGAATATTCCGAAGTGGCTACAATTTCTCTTACGGCAGCCGGTACCGACTGTTCGTTCGAATTCACCATACATACTACAACGGATGAGGCTATCGTATATACTGTGACACCATCGGATGATAATGTGTCGTATGTCGTATCTGTCCTTCCTGCAGCAACATTCGGTGATTCTTCGGATGATGTGATATTCGATGCCATAGTAAAAGCAATTGCCGAATCCGCAGAAGAGTCAGGGGAAACTATGGCTGAGTATATAGAGAGCATATCCCTCAAAAAAGCGTATAACGGGAGCGCTCTCAACCTGACAGCCCAGACGGCTTACCTTCTTGTGGCTGTGGGCATAGAGAGCGATGGCTCGCAGAGTTCTCCGCTTGCCAGGGAGAGTGTATCCACTACAGCTCCTAAGGATGAGATGACATTCGAGATGTCAGTGACCGATATATCTTCATATTCGGCTCATTTCACTGTAAAACCGAAAACAAACGACAATTATATATTCCTTTGTCAGCCTGCAGCAAACTATCCTGATGTCAAAGTCGATGATCCGGAAGAGCCGGGTGTTGCGGTTAAGGTCGATAACACGGATGAGGCCAACAAGGCTGCGAACGCATATATTGACGGCGTAAAACATATGCTGGATCAGGGTATGGGACTGTATCAGGGTGGTTATGAACTGACTATGGATGATCTGACATCCGATACCAAATACTACTATTTCGCGTTCGCATACGAACCGGGTCTCGGCCGTCAGAGCGACTGCCAGATGTGGGTGTTTACAACAAAGCATGGCTATACTCCTGAAGAATTCAAGGCAACAATAGATTTCCAGACAATCACATCTACAACAGTTGTGGTTGATGTGACTCCTGAAAACGAGGAAATGTATGGTACATATTGGGGGGCATTTGCCTTCCCTACAGCTGAGTATTCAGCTCAAAAAGCGCAGGATGCCGTTTCGGATATGCTTGCAGAACATGTCAAATTGCAGCAGGAGAATGGAAATGCGAACTATACCATCCAGGATGCTGTACAATCGATTCTCTACAACGGCATACAGCAGTTCCTGCTGGTAGAAAACCTGACGCCGGGTACGGATTATACCTTTGTGCTCGTGCCTGTTCACGCGGATGGAACACCGGCCGCTAATAATTATGTAGTGACAAGCACTTTCAAGACAATGTCTGATTCTGCGGATGGTCCGACAGCTTCTGTAGAGCTTGTCGGGTATTATGATGCCGATGAAGTGTATGAAGCCAACATATTCGCTGATATGTCCAAGCCGGCTTATGAGGGTGCGTATTATATAGCTGCATTCAAAGTGACGCTTGCAGAAACTGCTGTACGCTGCCGTTATTATGTGATGGAAGGAGGCAATTACGAGAGTGAAGATGCCATGATTGGTGAATGGGATACCTATATGGAAATGACTGATGATCAGTTCATTACTCAAATAGGAGACTCTCAGTGGACCGACATACCGGAAGAGAATTATCTTGATGGGACTACTGCATACATTTGCGTCCTGAAGGCATATTACGATGCTGATATGTTTACTAATATGCAGGTGTGGGGAGCCAAGAATACTCTTATAGTAATGGCTCAGGATGATGCAGATGTATGGGGGGCATCAGGAAGGAAATTCTTCTATATAAGTTCCCCTAACGAGGAGTATGGACCTAATCTGCCGGAGAAAGGCCAGGTTCTCGGAGATGTTGAGGAGCTCAGGTCTCTGGTTGAGTCACCTCAGAAATAGAAGATACGGTCATATAGATGGCATACTGTAAGATTTTAATGTTTTAAAGGAGAGGGCAGAGCGGATGCTGCAGGGCATCTTCTCTGCCGATTCTCTGTCTCTCGGAAGGTTATGGATATTATACGGATACCATTGGTTGTCGCAGGGCTTCTGTCGTTCGGATTCTATGCCGGAGCGCAGTTGAGGCTGGGGGAGGGACAGGTCTCTGCCAGTCTCGAGTCGAACTCGGTGTATTATGTGGATGACAAGACCATCGGTGATGGCCCGGAAGACAGGTTCGGCACCAACAATTATCTCAAGGTGGATTATTCGCTGGGCCGTTTCTCCGCCGGGATCCAGCTGGAGGGCTATATGCCTGCCCTGTACGGCTATGAGCTGGGGGAGCAGCCGGATGTCCGCAAGTTCTTCCTCGCAGGGAAATATGTGCAGTGGACGGATGACAGTTTCGAGGTCAGGGCGGGGGATATCTATGACCAGTTCGGCAACGGTCTTGTCTACAGAAGCTATGAGGACAGGCAGCTGGGGCTGAACAATTCCCTTGAAGGTATCAGGGGTATCTACAGGCTTTCTAACTATCTTACGGTCAAGGGACTGTATGGCCGCCCGAGGCTGTACACCAATTATGCCGATTCCTGGATCAGGGGTGCGGATATGAGCGTGTCCGTGGCTGACATTTTCGGATGGAATGCTGTCTTCCTCAATGTCGAGGGCAGCTATATCAACCGCTATGAGGCTTTAGACAAGGATGAGACGCTGGATTTCAAGACATATTACAGGCTTGACACTCCATCTCTCAACATGGCTTCCGGCAGGATAAATTTCAACTGGAATACCTTGTCCCTGTCCGGCGAGTATGCATGGAAGAGCAAGGACATAATGATCGGTACGACCTCTGTCGCCACTGAAGGCTCTGCCGTCTATGCAGAGGCTCTGTACAGCTGGAAGACTCTGAGCGTTTCGGCGACATACCGTATGCTGGACAATATGGGTACGAACCTTACACTGTATGGCAGCGGGACGGGCAATATGATGAACTATCTGCCGTC
>JADIMI010000032.1 GCA_017694845.1 Candidatus Cryptobacteroides intestinavium | reverse complement strand
GTTCTATCATCCTCGCAAGAATCATCTGCGGCGTGTCTTCCATCAGCAGGAAGTCGGCGATGTCCAGTCCCTGACTGCGCTGTCCGTCGGTCGCCATCTTCTCCAGCAGGTCAGAGCATGTGGTACGCCTGCATACGGATTCCAGCATGAGCAGCCGTTGCCGCCATTCCTCCGTAGCCTTAAGGTCGGGGAAGAGGACAACCTCCCGACTTTCTTCACCGGCATTGGCAAATGGAGAAGGTCGAGGAGCAGATTCCCGGTGATCCCAGATTCTTTCGGGGAGAATTGTCGTTTTATGCGCAGAGACGTCGACCGAGGCGCGTCTCTGCGCACGGGGGCATATCAAGGGATGCATTTCGGACGGCCTTCGGAATAGATTCTTCGCTGTGCTCAGAATGACAAAAGGCACTCAGAATGACAAAAGGCACTCAGAATGACAAAAGGTACTCAGAATGACAATGCCTTCCATGATCTTCCATTTGGAAGGGGGATGGAAAAGAAAAGGAGTTGCGATTTTCGCAACTCCTTGATTCTGAATCTGCTCCTGAACCAGGACTTGAACCTGGGACCCTCTGATTAACAGTCAGATGCTCTAACCAACTGAGCTATTCAGGAATTTTTATGTCCCATTGTTTCTGAATGGGATTGCAAAGGTACTACTTTTTCTTGACAATGCAAATTTTTCTCGATTTTTTCGTCGTTAATTTTTGTTTTTATCCGAAGTCGTGTCTTTCTTTTCAGTGTTGACAGTGAAACAGGGATTGAAAGTGAGCATTTTCGTGGCGCCTTATATAGAAGCCGGATCATTTTTACTAACTTTGCCGTCTGTCCGGAATGAACCGCCGGTGATTGAGTGATGATCCGGATTGCCCGTCAGCGATATACGGGATATATTGTTTTGCGTTTATCTTATTTTTATTGGTATGGACATAGATTTCCTGGCTAAGATGGTGAAGGAATTGCTCCTCGACAATGACAAAGTGGCATTGCCAGGGCTGGGGTCCTTTGTTGCAGAAATGGCACCTTCCGTATTTTCGGACAGAGGATATACGATAAATCCACCTTACAGAAAGTTGTCTTTCAGGGAGAATGTCGAACAGGATGATCTTCTGGTGAAGTTTTTTGCAGTGTCGGCCGGGATTACAGAGGATGAGTCCAGGACAGTGCTCACTGCATTCATCGCAGAGATGCGGGATATGCTCAACAGGCAGAAGACGATAATTTTTCCGGAACTCGGGAGATTGAGGGCCACGAAGGAGAACAATTATTTCTTTGTCGCGGATGAGGGTATGGACATATATCCGGATGGCCTTGGTCTGGAGCCGGTTTCGCTGAAGGCCCATTCGCAGCCGGAGCAGGAGATGGCGGGGAAGATGGTGCCGGCGATGTCAAAGGAGATGGTGTTGGAGAAGACAAGGGAGCAGGAGATGTCAAGGGAGGTAGTGCCGGAGAAGGCAAAGGAGATGGTGCCGGCGATGGCTGAGCCGGCGGAAGACAGTGAGGTGGACGTCGTGGAATCAGCGGAAGAAGATGTTCCGGAAGTTGCCGGCAGTGGGAATGAGGACGAAAAGAGCGGGGATGGCATACCGGGTGTCGATGCCAGACCGGGTGTCGATGCCAGACCGGATGTCGATGCCAGACCGGACGAGGGCTATGTGGAAGAGGCTGGAGGAAAGAAATGCCCGGGAAAGGGCGCGAGGTTCGCGCTGATCGTCGTGTGCACAGTGGTGGCGCTTGCGGTGGTGGCGCTCGGAGTCTTTATTCTTCTTGCGCATCTGTGCCCTGATTTCATTGATTCCATATTATATACGGAAGAGGAGCTGGAGATTCTCCGGTATTCGCCTGTTGATTTGAATATGTAAAGGATTAGTGTTACATTTGCGACCCGAGAATCAGGGTATATGGACAATAAGTTTTCACAGGAGCTGATAATTCCGTGCTATGACACGGATTTCTCGTGTCTGCTCAAGCCGGCGGCCTTTATGGACCTGGCGCAGGAGATGGCTAATATCCACGCACAGAAATTAGGATTCGGATATGATGACCTTATGCGGACAAGGACCGTGTGGGTGCTTTCCCGTATGCATATACATTTTGACCGATATCCGGAATGGAGGGAGGATGTGGTGCTCAGTACCTGGCATAAAGGTGCGTCAAGGCTGTTCTATCTGCGAGACTTCCGGATGAAGGACAGATCAGGGAACGTGCTGGTGTCGGCTACCACGTCCTGGCTTGTGATCAATATTGACACAAGGCGTCTTTGCAGGGATGCAGAGATACTGGACAGCGGGACGGCCTGTATGGAGAATGCCATTGAACAGGCCTGTGACAAGGTGCAGCTGCCCGCTGGAGTGCAGGAGGAGAAGGTGGCGGAGCACCGTGTCGTCTATTCAGATGTGGATCTGAACGGACATACCAACAATGCGCGTTATCTTGTATGGGCGATGGATGTCCTTGACTATGATTTTGTCATCAAGAATCCTGTCAGGGATGTCAGGATCAATTTCAACAGTGAGACCAGACCCGGGGATGTCGTCGAACTGTACAGGGCGGATGCCGATGGCCGTATATATATAGAAGGCAAGGTCGGAGGCAAGTCTGCATTCTGTGTCGAGCTCGGGTGGTGATTTGTTCTGGAATGAATTGTAATTGATATAGATATGAGAGATTTGTTTTTCGGTCTGGGAATCGGACATTCAATCCTGCTGCTGGCAGTGGTGATAGCGACAGGAATCTGGCTCGGCAGATTCAAGATCAAGGGTGTGACGCTCGGATCCACCTGGATTCTGTTTGTCGGCATCCTCCTGAGCCATTTCGGCTTCCGTATCCCGGGAGAGCTCCTGCATTTCCTTAAGGAGTTCGGCCTTATTCTTTTTGTGTTCTCGATCGGTCTGCAGGTGGGACCGGGTTTCTTCCATTCTTTCAAGAAGGGCGGACTGACTATGAATATGCTGGCTGTGGCCCTTGTCCTGCTGGCAGTCCTGACTACATATGTCATTCACCTTGTGACAGGTGAGGATCTCGCCACGATGGTGGGCGTGATGTCCGGTGCAGTGACCAATACTCCGGGTCTGGGAGCGGCGCAGCAGACATATTATGATGCGACTGTGGTGACGCAGGGGGCGGAGGCCGCTTCCGGTCTTTCCGGTTCTCTCGCTTCCGGCTATGCAGTGGCATATCCTCTCGGAGTCCTCGGTGTGATTCTGGTCATTATGCTGGTGAAAGGGCTGTTCAGGATCGATCTCAAGAAGGAGGCTGCCGCTCTTGACCAGGACAATTCAGGGATCGAGAGCGCGGTCCGTCTGGTCTTCGAGGCCGAGAATCCTGCCGTATGCGGCAAGGAGGTTCAGGAGGTGGACAAGGAGATCACCAGCAAGTTCGTCATTTCGAGGGTCCGCAGGAACGGTGAGATAATCTTCCCGACTGCGCATACGGTCATAGAGAAAGGTGACCACCTGCTTGTGATCACTTCCAAGTCTTCGGAAGAGGTCGTGAAGATGCTTTTCGGCAAGGAGCTCCCTCTGGACAAGGATGAGTGGAAGGGCATAGACACATCGATGACGGTCAAGACATTCACTGTCACCAAGTCCTCCCTTACCGGCAAGAAACTCAGGGATCTCAATATCCGTGCGACATACGGTGTCAGCATAACGAGAGTGAGCCGTGCCGGTGTAGACCTTGTGGCAAATCCTAATCTGGTGCTCCAGCTGGGAGATGTGCTCAGGGTCGTAGGACCTCAGAATTCCGTCGCAAAGATCAAGTCTGTTGTCGGAGACTCTGCGTCAGGCCTCAATCACCCGTACCTGATCCCTATTTTCTTCGGAATAGCTCTCGGAGTCATTTTCGGGTCCATCCCTATCAAGTTCCCGGGTATCCCTCAGGCCATAAAGCTCGGCCTGGCAGGAGGACCTCTTATCATCGCCATTCTGATAGGTTACTTTGGGCCGAAGCTCAAGATAACCACCTATACGACTACAAGCGCCAACCTGATGATCAGGGAGATAGGAATATCGATCTTCCTTGCTGCTGTCGGTCTTGGTGCAGGGGAGAATTTTGTGAGCTCGATTGCAGGAGGCGGATACTGGTGGATTCTTTACGGAGCATTGATCACAATCATCCCGACATTCCTGATAGCTCTGATCGGACGTCTGGTATTCAAGCTGAACTTCTATCAGATATGCGGTCTCCTGACGGGAGGATGTACCAATCCTCCTGTGCTGGCATTCGCTCAGGATGCTTATGGAACGGACTATACGTCAGTCAATTATGCTACGGTCTATCCGCTGTCGATGTTTATGAGGGTGCTTGTCGCCCAGCTGCTGATCCTCGTAGCGGTCGCCTGATATGTTTGATCTTATATATCCGGTCGGGGAGGTGCCGGTGCTGCCTCCTCCGACTGCAGAAAATGTAAGACCGGGTCCTGTCTCTGGGGAAGTGACAGGATCCGGTCTGTCCGGATATCCGGGACAGGGGACTTGTGGTCAGTGTGCTCCGGGAAGCAGGAGAAATGAGATGTTCCCTGTCATCAAAAGTACCGGGGAGGTTATCGCCAAGGCTTCGCGGACATATTGTCACAGCGGTGTGAAAGTGCTGCACCCTGTAGTGCATCTGCATATAATCGACCGTTATGAACGGCTTTATCTCCAGAAGCGTTCTATGAAAAAGGATATCCAGCCGGGCAGATGGGATACTGCGGTAGGCGGTCATGTCGATTATGGCGAGCAGGTGCTGGAAGCCCTTTACAGAGAGACTTCGGAGGAACTCAATTTCACCAGATTCAATCCGATATATATGCTTTCGTATGAGTTCGAGTCTGACAGGGAGCTTGAAATGGTGAATGTCTTCGCGGCGGTGGGGAATTTCCAGCTGAGTCCAGACAGGGATGAGGTGGAGGAGGGCCGCTGGTGGACTTTCGACGAGATAAAGGAAAATTTGGGAAAGTCGGTCTTTACTCCTAACTTTGAACAGGAGTTCACCAGGATTTCCAGGTCGCTGCTGGCGCTGCTCTGACAGTCTGGCCTGCCGCCGACTGCAATTACGGCTGTCCGCGATGCCGCCCGGCGGTACGGGATTGGTCGCGGTCCGGTCTGTACGGGCAGGTTAAGGATCCGTTAAAGTAAATTGATATGCATATACAGGAAATATCTCTGAAGGACCGCTCGACGGCGGCCCTGCGCGAAATTGCCGGGAATGTGTCATCAGAGTACATTATGGTATATCTGAACGATCTTGTCTCCGGCTTCGGAGAGTATGCGGAAGAGAGGTTCATATCCGTCGCTGAAGATACAGGGGCGGATATGCTGTATTCGGACCATTACCGTATGTTCCCCGGGGAGGACGGGGTGTCCGTCAGAAAGAAATATCCTCTTATCGACTGTCAGAAAGGGGCGCTGAGGGATGATTTCGATTTCGGGTCTGCAGTCCTGTTCCGGACTTCATCTTTCAGGGAGGCTGTGGCGGATATGGCGGAGGATTTCCGTTTCGCCGGATTCTATGACCTCAGGCTGCGGATGCGTAAGATAGTACATATCAATGAACTGCTGTATACGGATATGTCTTCGGACCTGCGTCCTTCCGGGCAGAGGCAGTTCGACTATGTAGACCCGAGAAACAGGGAGGTCCAGATTGAAATGGAAAAGGTATGCACAGCGTATCTTAAACGTATCGGGGCGTATCTTCCACCGGTTTTCAAGGATCCGGATTTCCTGAGTCACGGCGGCAGCTGTGTTTTTTCCAGCTGCGAAGGATCGGCAGAAAGGCCGGCTTTCCCGGTCACGGCGTCCGTGATCATTCCCGTCCTCAACCGTGTCAGGACCGTCGGGGATGCCGTGCGCAGCGCCCTTTCCCAGGAGTGCGGTTTCCCGTTCAATGTGATTGTTGTGGACAACCATTCTTTAGATGGGACTTCTGAATTGCTGGAATCCATCGCTGCATATGACAGCAGGCTGATACATATTGTCCCGGACAGGGATGACCTCGGTATCGGAGGATGCTGGAATCTTGCCGTGTCTTCCGTGCATTGCGGTGAATTTGCCGTACAGCTGGACAGCGATGACGTGTATTCGGGAGCTGACACGCTGGAAAAGATAGTGGATGCGTTCAGGGAGCAGAAGTGCGCTATGGTCATAGGCAGCTACCGGATGACTGATTTCAATATGACGCCCATACCTCCCGGAGTGATAGACCACAGGGAGTGGACCGAGGAGAACGGAAGGAACAATGCCTTGAGGGTGAACGGACTTGGAGCCCCGAGGGCTTTCTGGACCCCGCTTCTGCGCAGACTGAGGATGCCTGATACAAGTTACGGAGAGGATTATGCCGTTGGACTCAGGATCTGCAGGGAATACAGGATAGGAAGAATCTATGACGTGCTTTATTGCTGCCGCCGCTGGGAGGGAAATTCAGATGCCGACCTGAGCATAGACAGACTGAATGCCAACAATCTGTATAAGGACCGCATACGTACGTGGGAGATAGAGGCGCGGATCGGTATGTCCGGGCGGAAGATGTTGTGAATATGAAAAGAATAGATGAATTTATCAATGCCCAGCTTTCCCGCTGGCCGTTGGCCTGTGAGAATTTCAGGGCTCTGAAACAGGTACGGGTAAAGGATCTTTCTGTCGGAGGGCTGGATGTGAAGGTGCAGTTCAATCCTGCCCGTATAATTTCATCGGCAGCCAGGACGGATGCGGCATCTCTCAAGGCAAGGCCTTGCTTCCTTTGCGTCAGGAACCGCCCTTGTGAGCAGATACATATCAGGTTCGATGGCAGGAAAGGCAAGAAATACGATATTCTGGTCAATCCATATCCGATTTTCCCGGATCATCTCGTTATCGCTTTCGGGGGGCATTCCTGCCAGTCTATATGGAAACGTTATGTGGATATGCTCGACCTCGCCAAGGCATACCAGGACTATATCTTTTTCTATAACGGACCTATGTGCGGTGCATCTGCCCCTGATCATCATCATTTCCAGGGCGCAGGAAGGGGAAGGATGCCTCTGGAGAACGATGTAGATGCCCTTCTTGATGTCTTGAAAGGAAGATATCCTGGCCAGGAGGACAGTCAGAGTGCTCTCGAGTACATAACATCCGTACGCGATGCGGATCTTTTCCGTTACCGCAGATTTGTCAGGGGTATATTCGTGCTTCGGTCGCGGACAGCGAAGTCTGCAGCGAAGCTGTTCTACCGTCTTCTGGACTGTGCCCCTGTCCCTGAGGGCGATTCAGAACCGAGATTCAATCTGTTTACATATTATAAGGCGGGGGAATACCGTTCCATCGTTGTCTTCAGGGCCTGCCACAGGTCGCATCATTATTTTTCCGAAGGGCCCGACCACCTCACGATGAGCCCTGGCTGCGTGGATATGGGAGGAGTGTTCATAACCCCTGTGGAAGAGGATTTCGGAAAGCTCGACAATGCGCTTCTTGCGGAGATGCTGGATGAAATCACTGTCCCGGAAGAGACGGTAAGCCTGATTGTCAGGCGCCTGACAAGGACACAGCCTGTGCTGACTGTGGGAATAATGTCGGGGAAGGAGATAGAATTCGAGATAATATCCGATGGCGCAGGTCCCAGGAAGGCTGTGCTTCAGGAGGGGAAGATCGGTTATGACGGGGCTCTTTATGACGAACTTGATTTCGGAGCCGTGACCCCATCCACTATGTTTGCCGAACCGACATTCATCCTGTATGGAGTCACGATCGGCAAGGGTTTCCATTGGCAGAAGAAGGAGGACCAGCGGTTTGCCGGGGCGTTGAAGATAATCGTCGAGAATAATGAACTTACAGCTGTCAATGTAATCGGTGTCGAGGACTATCTGGTCAGTGTCATATCATCCGAGATGAAGTCCACTGCCTCGCCTGATTTCCTCAAGGCGCACGCGGTGATCTCGCGTTCCTGGGTTATGGCGCAGATTGCCGGCAAGGGGAGAGCCGGGGCATTACAGGTACCTGATCAGGTGGACAGCCTGCCATCTCTTGTGACGTGGCTTGATGGCAGGGCTGCGGAAGGGACCCTTGTGCCGGGCGCTGTGGATCCGGCGGCTGCAGAATACGAGATAATGAAATGGTACGGACATACATCGCACCGGAACTATGATGTATGTGCGGATGACCATTGCCAGAGATATCAGGGCCTGACACGGGCAGCGGGGAGGAATGTCCGGGATGCAGTGGACGGCACATGGGGAGAGCTCCTTGTGTATACGGACAGACATAGCAGTGCGGAGAATGTCACGGGGACCCCGGAGATATGCGATGCCAGGTTCTCGAAATGCTGCGGGGGAGTGACAGAGAAGTTCTCTACCTGCTGGGAGGACAGGGACTACGACTATCTGCCTTCCGCCCCCGATATTCCTCGCCGGGATGTCGCCGGGCCGGGATATGACGGCGGGGAAACAGGGGAGAGACCGTTCTGCGACACTGAGGATGAGGAGATTCTGTCGCAGGTCCTTAATGACTATGACCTTCAGACGCGGGACTTCTACCGGTGGGAGGTCATATATACGCGAGATGCGCTTTCTGAACTTGTATGCCGCCGCTCGGGTGTCGATATAGGCAGAATTGACAGAATCGAACCGCTGGAGAGAGGCGGGTCCGGCAGGATATGGAAGTTGAGGCTGACGGGGTCGAAAGGCAGTCTTGTTATCGGGAAGGAACTGGAGATCAGGAGGATACTATCGGAGTCACATTTGAAGAGTTCGGCCTTTGATGTGGAATATACCGGCGGATTGTCTGATGACTGGACAGAGGTTGTCCTTCACGGACGCGGATGGGGTCACGGTGTCGGACTCTGCCAGATCGGGGCGGCGGTGATGGCATCCCGGGGCTATACTTACCGGCAGATCCTGGAGCATTACTATCCCGGAGCCGATATTGCGACGACATGGGAATGATGTTCCGGGACTCGGTCCCAGATTCTTCGCTGACGCTCAGAATGACAGAGAATGACGCTCAGAATGACAGAGAGGGGAGGGACAGTAATGGAAATGTATAGGAATATGGATAGAATCAGACATATATGCAGGGGGAATGATACTGGACAGGGCCGTATTTCTCCGTGGCTGTGGGTGCCGACGCTTTATTTTGCGGAAGGCATTCCGTATTTCATCGTAAATGTCATCTCGGTGATAATGTTCAAGAAACTTGGAATGGGCAACGGTGATATCGCAATGTACACCGGTCTCCTGTATCTGCCCTGGGTGATAAAGCCCCTCTGGTCTCCTTTTGTGGACATTATCCGTACCAAGAGGTGGTGGGTGGTCACTATGCAGGCCGTAATGACGGTCGCATTTGCCGTTGCGGCTTTTTCTCTTCCCGATCCGGCAGCCATCTCTGATCCGGTCCCAGTGTCCCTGTTCTCCGTCACCCTTGTCATATTCTGGATAACTGCATTCGCCTCAGCCACCCACGATATTGCCGCGGATGGATTCTATATGCTGGCTCTCGATCACGGGGAGCAGTCTTTTTTCGTGGGTATCAGAAGCACTTTCTACAGGCTTTCCTCCGTATTCGGCCAGGGGGTGCTGGTAGTCGTGGCCGGTCTTCTGGAAATGAAGCTTGGAAATATCCCTCTTGCCTGGACAGTGACGTTGCTTGTCTGTGCCGTACTGTTCGGTGCCATAACGTTTTACCATATCTTCTTCCTGCCGCGGCCGGCATCCGATGTCCACGTTGTCGCGGGTGATGGATTTCCCGGGAGCGGGCAGAACGTGCAACCCTATAATGACTCCGGAAAGGAATTTTCCGCTGCAGACAGGGCAAGGGAGATTGTCAGGGAATTCGGGCAGACTTTTGTGACCTTCTTCAGGAAGAAGAAAGTCTGGCTTGCGATAGTGTTTATGCTTCTTTATCGGCTTCCGGAGGCTTTCCTGGTGAAAATGCTCAATCCTTTTCTTCTCGATCCTGTCGAAAAGGGCGGTCTCGGACTTGCTACGGAGACTGTGGGGATTGTGTACGGGACTGTGGGCGTGATCGCTCTGACTCTGGGCGGGATTGTCGGAGGTATGGCCGCCTCCAGATGGGGATTGAAGAAGTCTATGTGGCCAATGGCCCTGAGCCTCGCGCTTCCTTGCCTCGTGTTCCTGTATCTTGCGGCTGCCCAGCCTTCGAATCTTTGGGTCATCAATTTCTGCGTGGCGTTCGACCAGTTCGGGTATGGCTTCGGCTTCACTGCATATATGCTCTATATGATGTATTTCTCCGAAGGGGAGTTCAAGACATCGCATTATTCCCTCTGCACGGCATTTATGGCAATGAGTATGATGCTTCCGGGAATGGTTGCGGGGTATCTGCAGGAATGGCTCGGATATGTCGGATTCTTCTGGATGGTGGCGGTGTGCTGCCTGGCTACGATAGGGGTGACTTTGCTTGTCAAGGTGGATCCGGAGTATGGAAAGAGTCATCCTGAACGGAGACGTCAGGCGGAGTGAAGGATCTGGAGGTAACATTGTCATCCTGAACGAATCATTGTCATCCTGAACGAATCATTGTCATCCTGAACGAAGTGAAGGATCTGGAGTACCGCTCCGGGCTCTGTATCAGATTCTTCGCTGACGCTCAGAATGACAGAGGAGGGTACTCAGAATGACAGAGAAGGGTACTCAGAATGACAGAGGAGGGCGCACGGAATGACGTAGGATAAAATTTATTGGAATATGAAAAATAGAATATTGCTGTGCCTTGGTGTACTGCTGATTTTGTTTATGGCCGTGGATGCTTCTGCGGCAGACCGTTCCCGGAAAAAACGCAAAAAGTCGAAGGCGGATACGGTACTTGTCATTGTCCGTGACACTGTCCATATCAACGACACTGTTTTTGTTCCGTATGATTATAAGAGAGATACGGATATGTCTGCTGCCGCTGCGGAGGAAAAGCCGGTCGTGCGTCCCGGAATCGAGGTGCTGGAAAGGATGGATTTCGCACCTCTGAAAGGAAAGCGTGTCGGACTGGTCACCAATCCGAGCGGTGTCGACAGGAACCTGCGTTCTACCATTGATATCCTGTACAACGCTGATGGTGTTGAACTGGTCGCTCTTTTCGGTCCGGAGCACGGGGTGCGCGGTGATGTGTATGCAGGTGGTAAGGTAAGCGATGTGACCGACCGGGCTACCGGCCTGCCTGTATATTCCCTTTACGGGGCTACGCGCAAGCCTACGGAGCAGATGCTGGAGGGGATCGATGTCATGGTCTATGATATCCAGGATGTGGGTGCGAGGTCGTATACCTTTATCAGCACCCTGGGACTGGTGATGGAGGCCTGTGCCGGGCTGGGTATAGAGGTAATGGTCCTTGACAGACCGAATCCGCTCGGGGGGAACAAGGTCGAGGGATGTGTCGCTGAAGATGGATTCATTTCATTTGTAGGCCAGTATAAAATACCTTATATATATGGCCTTACTGTCGGCGAGCTGGCAAGGCTTGTCAATGAGGAGGGGCTTAACTGCGGCCAGACAGGCGGGCAGTCTCCGGCCAGGTGCCATCTGACTGTAATCCCGATGGAGGGCTGGAGCAGGGATATGCTCTATGCCGATACGGGTCTGCCATGGCTGCTGCCATCGCCTAATATCCCGACGGCCGGATCTGCAGTCAATTATTCCGCTGCAGGAATCTGCGGGGAACTCTATAATTTTCTGAACATCGGGATAGGCTATACACTCCCTTTCGGTGTATTCGGGGCGGAATGGATCGATGCGGAGGCCCTCAAGGCCGAACTGGACAGCTACTGTCTGCCTGGTGTGGAGTTCAGGACCATCTATTACAAACCGTTTTCCGGAAGCAGTGCCGGAAAGCTGGTCAAGGGGGTACAGTATTTCTTCACTGATTATGAGGCGGCCTCCGTCACCCTGACCCAGTTCTATGTAATGCAGGCTGTGGCGAGGCTGTATCCAGACAGAAAACCTTTCCAGACCGCAAGCAGAATCGGGCTTTTCGACAAGGTGTGCGGCACATCGTATATCCGCACGCAGTTCGGAAAGGCTTACCGGGTCTCTGACATCGAGCCGTACTGGAACAAGGATGCAGCTGACTTCAAGGCCCTTTCTCGCCGGTACTGGCTTTACCCCGTACGTTGAGGCGTTCTTCGGTGAAAGGACCGCGAACATTCAGTTTTTGTAATATATTGACATACAGTATAATACGAAATAACCTTGTTCGCGGTCTGAGCTGTACCAAAAAAGTTGGACGGATTAATACTTGTCAATCATTCAACAATTGACTGATTTACAACAAGTTATATATAAGAGTCCGTTTTCGGTCTCTTGTTCTCACTCTCCATATACCGCCGCAGGTACTCCATCGGCGAAAGCCCTCCCAGCTTCAGCATTATCCGTTCCTCGTTGAAGTACCGCAC
>JADIMI010000008.1 GCA_017694845.1 Candidatus Cryptobacteroides intestinavium | reverse complement strand
ACAAGTGATACAAGTTCCGCGAGAGTGGACCCGATGGCCGCACCGGCGATGCCCAGAGCAGGGATTCCGAACTTTCCGAATATGAGTGTCCAGTTGAACACCACATTGGACAGCACCATTACTATGGAATTGAGCGTCAGGGTCTTTGTCTGCATTGTGCCGATATAGAACGCCCTGAACATAGCCGTTGTCCAGGCAAAGAAAAGTCCGAGAATCCTCCATCTTACGTAGGTCAGGGCAGCATCCAGGATATGCTCTGACGATACCATCTTCGACATCAGCCATGGCGACAGAGCCTCCGAGAGGGCTATCATCACGGCCGCGAACCCCAGCAGGAAGTATAGCCCGTGCCAGAATATCTTTCCCGTGTCGGTATAACGCCCTTCTCCGTTGCGCCGTCCGATAATAATCTGTGCACCGAGACTGAATCCGAATCCGACGATGAATATGACCATATAGTAGACTCCGGCTATTGCTGAAGCCCCGAGCTCTATCTCCCCGACTCTTCCGAGGAACGCTGTGTCCGTCATTCCGATCATCTGCTCCATAAAGAGACTGATGAGAATCGGATAGGCAAGCTGCCATATTCCCCGGTATGTGTATTTCCCTTCTATTCTCTGTTCCATCCTCTTCACATCCTATCTGCACCAGCGGTCGAGCCACGAGAAATATTCCCTGTGCCAGAGCAGTGCGTTCTGAGGTCTCAGTATCCAGTGGTTCTCGTCCGGGAAGATGACAAGGCGTGACGGTACTCCCATCAGCTGGGCGGCATTGTATGCGGCCATTCCCTGGTCTGCAGGTACCCTGAAATCCATGCCGCCGTGGGTGACGAGCAGGGGAGTGTGCCATTCCGTGACCTTCCTGTGCGGGGAATTGGCGTAATGCCTTACCGCTGCCGGTCTCGTACTCCACGGAGAGCCTCCCTGTCTTATGCCGCCGAATGTCTCTCCGTCGCCTGCAGGTCCGACCGGCCATTGTCCGTCAGACCCTTTTTCAGACATATATTCCTCAGGGACTCCTCCGTTGTCCCAGTTGGGGAACCACAGTTCTTCAGTGGTCATATACATATGTTCCTGGTTGAAGATGCCGGCGTGGGCTACGAATGCATCGAAAGTGTCGCCGTGTATCCCGCAGAGATTGTATACCGAATATCCGCCATAGCTGGCCCCGCAGGCGGCCATCTTCCCGATATAAGGCTCCGCTTTCATCTCCCTTGCTGCACAGAGGTAGTCTGACATATTGAGTCCGCAATAGTCCCCTGATATCTGCTCTGTCCATTCCTGTCCGAATGCAGTCGTGCCCCTCCTGTTGGGCAGAACCACTACATACCCCTGTTCCGCCATCAGCCTGTAGTTCCATCTGTAGGACCATCCCTGACTGAGAGTGCCCTGAGGCCCTCCGAGACATATCTCGATCGCCGGATATTTCCTGCCACAGTCTTCTGCAGCAGCTCCGGTACTGCCTTCCGGGATCCTTTCATCCGCATCATCTGTCCCGGCAGCGTTGAAGTCGGGAGGGAATATCACCCAGGTGAGCATATCCTTGCCATCGACAGTCTTTATGTATCTGGCTTCCGTATACGGTGTCTTCAGGCCGGACAGGAAGTCTGTGTTCTCCCTTGTCAGCTGTCTGTATGCGATGTCTTCACTGATTACCGGGCATCCGGCGGCAAGCGGAGTGCGATGCACTGCATCATCGGTCACTATACCTCCTTCATCGCCCGTGTCCGTACCGGTATGGCCATCTTGCTTGCCCGAGATATGCACCGCCACCAGTTCCGTAGGGAAATCCATGCTGCACCACGATGTCAGAAGCACGGTCTCCCCGTTCCTGTGGAGAATGCCGGACGGAGAATCGAAGTCATACCACAGATCCTCTCCCGTTATCCTCTCTATCTCCCAGCTGCCCGTTGCAGCACATTTAGACTCATCACCGGGCCGGTATACGGCTCGGAATATCCCCTGTACTCCTTCCGCGAGAGCGTTGAAATATATGCAGCTGTCTCCGTCCCACACAGGCCCGGCGACATTGTATCTGAACCCATCGGATACTTCCGTCAGCCCGAGAAGCCAGTCCGTTCCGGCAGAGCCGCCTTCGCCTGTATTGGCCGTTGCCGCGGCGAGCCTTTCCGGATCGATCCGGGCTGCCATCAGCCTCTGTCTGTCGGCTTCATAGCCGTCCCTCTCCATACTGATCCAGCACAGCGCAGTCCCGTCCGGAGACCATACCGGATATGTATCATATCCTCCTTTCAAAGGGATCTCCACCGTATTGCCGGTCCCGGTGTCGTATATGTATATTTCGGAGTCTGTGGAGAAGGCGTATTCCTTGCCGGATAGTTTCTTGCATGAATATGCTATGTATTTCCCGTCCGGGCTCCAGTCCAGCTGTTCAATCCCGCTGAAAGGCTCGGCCGGCAGTTCGTACATAGCCTCGTCTTCCGGAAGTATGTCCTTTGATGACTCTGCCGTGACGCATTTCTCTCTGCGCAGGTCGATACGCGAAATGAAGGTATGCGGAATTTCCTTGACCCAGTGGTCCCAGTGCCTGTACATAAGGTCATCCGTGCAGACAGCATCTGCCTTGTCCAGGTCAGGGTAGATGTCTGAAGGCGACTCCGCCCCTCCTTTGACCGCTGATACGTACATTATCATCGATTCATCCGGTGACAGGCTGAATTCCCTGATACCTCCGGCTATGTCGGTGATCTGCCGTCTTTTCCCGAGCCTCCAGCCCGAACCCTTCTTCCTGAGAGCGGCGCTCCACATCTGTCCATCATAGAGAAAGGCGATCCTCGTATCTCCGTCGCACCAGCGGACATTGCCTATGCTCCTTCCATCCCGGGTGAGCTGGAAGTTCCCGCTTCCATCCGCATTGCAGATGAATATGTTGCTGCATGCCCTGTTCTCTTCAATGGATGTATATGTCACCGTGTAGAGGATATGCTTCCCGTTACCGGAGAGCCGAGGGGAAGATACCCGTCCGAGCGAGATCATCTGTTCAGGTGTGAGCCTGTCTCCGCATTCCATGACGGCCTTGCCGATGTAGCTGCTGTCTGTCTTTTCTTTACGTCCCATTATTATTACTGTCCCTACGGCAATCGCCAGAAGAACTGCCGCTTCAAGGATGAATGTCACGACTGAAAATTTCCTGTATGCCATATATTCACTCTTATTTGTCATCAGTATGTACTTTCCCGGTATGTCTGTACTGTTCGAGCACCTGCATCGCATTTTCCGCCAGTTTCCTCCTGACAGGTTCCGGAGAAAGCACTTCGATTCTGCTTCCCAGCCTTTCCAGTTCCATTATCAGGCTTTCATTCGGGCGCACAAATATAGAAAAAACAATCTTTCCCCCATCATTGCCGATCTCTTTCTGGGATGGATGTATAGGAAGGTCCCTAAGATAGCCTGCCTCCCTGGCGCTTGTCCTGAAAATGATCTTCTCCGGGGGCGTCTCTGTAAGGTATACCCCGAAACTCGTGGCGAACAGGGCATCTACATCGAAATCCGGCGGCATTCTGAACTTCTTTCCGGTCACGGACATAGAGACGATGCGGTCCAGGCCGTAGACTCTTATGGAGTCTTTCTCCATACAGAATGCTACGAGGTACCATCTTCTTGAAGCCTCCTTGAGAGCGTATGGCCGGAGAGTGTATTCTGATGGGGTCTCCGATGAGTATTTCCGGTAGGAGATCTTCAGCTCGGAGTCTTCCGTCATCGCTTCGAGCACCGATGTAAGGAAGCGCTGCCCTGATGGGATGTCCTCGACGGAGACCCTCCCGGACAGCCTCTCCTTGCTCAATGACAGCAGCTCGTTGACAGTGAATGTATTTATTATCCAGGCCGCAGCCGCTGTCTCATCCTGTACATCGGCTGTCCCGGCAATGTAGTACCTGTTTGTCCCCCGGTCGCACTCTATACGGATATTGAACAGTTCATCTATCGCTTCCCGGTGGTTGTTGAACGTCCTGCGCGGATAGTCTCCTCCGAAACGCAGTTCCCACCGGCCGGCGAGCTCCTGGAGAGTCAGGCCTCTTTCACCTGCCCTGACAAATGTCTGCACCAGCCATATATATTTCTTCAGCAGTTCCGATACCATAACAGATCCCTTTGCAGTCAGTCCCTGCAAAGATAGTCAAAAGATCGGCTATCGGATTATCTGTATGATGTCTTCTTCGTATCCTGACTGCGGGGCCGTCTCCAGCGTGAGGAAATTGTGCCCCGTGTCCTGGAGCAGCCCGCCGAGTCCGCAGCCCGAGTCCCCTCCGTTGGTCTTGATGCAGTCTCCGCAGATTGCGAAGTCCCAGTCTGTCCTTTCAGCCCAGAGGGCATCCTCCTCCTCGGATGCAAATGTGCTTGTCCCTACGACTTCCCCTTTTTCGAAAGAGAAGTATGTCCAGTGGTCATCTCCGAGGCCCGTGATGGTCAGCTCTCCTGAAACGGCAGGCACGGCATCCTCCACACCGCTGCCATCTTTGCAGCCGGCCAGAAGTACGAGGACTGACAATATTGCAAATATTCTTTTCATATCATTTCATTTACTTATGTATGGAAGCATCATTTCAGGTTGTGGCTTCCGTCTGCTGCATACACATATCTTATCCGGATCGTGCCGTTCTCCCGGTCATAGTCGGAGAACCTGACCTTGGCATATTTCCCGTCGGCGGTCCTGAACACGAACGGGGCAGCTACAGGCTGGCCTGTAAGGGTATTGATCCACTGTACAGGGGAGTAGGAGCATCTGTCCGGTTCAACGGTAGGGATATTGAAGACATTCTTCCCCTCTGCAAGCGGCGTACTGTCTATCCCTTCGCACGTGTAGACTGCGGGGTCATCCGGGTTTTCGCGGAAATCGTACACCGAGAAAGATTCTATCGTCCCTTCCCCCAGTACATTGCCGAACTTGCTCCTTGTGACGGTAAGAAAATAGTTGGGTTCAGGCATTTCCGCCACCTTGTCGGCATACTGGCTGAAATCGATCGCTATCTCGATGGCTGAGTCATCATACTGCCCCTGCATCGGGTAGTCCCCTCCCTGGTTGTAGACTATGCTTGATGGATACTCGTACATCGGGCTTGTGTCGGATCCCTTCCCGCTTACACCGAGCCTTATGGAAATGTCGTCCCTGGAAGTGTAGTCCAGCGCGACCCGGAACACGATGTCCGGGTGCTCCCTGTATTCTACAGTCACACCGAGCAGGTCATTCCCGAGGGCCAGATGATCGTGTTCAGTGAGGAAGAAATAATATGGAAGGTAGTATCTTCCGTTGTCGTGGGAGAACGTCCCCCACGAGTTGACCGCGATAAACGCCCCTTTATGCACTTCGCCGTCAGTGTCCGTGAACTCGACGGTGTCATCATATCCGACGATTGTCATTCCGTGTGCACCATCATTCGGGAGAGAGGTCAGCAGACATTCGTATCCTGTCTCCGAGGGACCTGAATAGTATTCATCGAATCTCCAGCCGGATGAATATCCCGAAAAGCAGAGCACTCCTCCCTTTCCTCCTTCTGTCCCCTTGTTGTACAGGTACTGCTTGACAGGTACCAGGCTCGCCTCGTCCGTTATCTCGAGCCTGACATATCCGGTCGGCCTGTATTTCAATGCGTTGAGATATTTGTCGAATCCCGTGGCCCAGCGGTAAGAAGATACGGTGGTCTGCTGCGGGAAATCGGCTTCGGTCATTATTCCGGTTGTCTTGCCCAGGTCAAGACCATAGGTACTGAATCCTCCCTCGTCCTTGCCTCCGTTGATGAAGTTCCAGCAGAACAGGTAGCTGAACCTGTTCTCTGCGAGGGATGCGTCCCTGTCAAGCAGGGCGTTCATCTCGTATGTGAACATGTATCCGGTACCGGATGCCTGGGCGCACGAATTGCCTATCTGATTGAATATGGGCGGGAAATACATATTGATTGAATTGTCCACTGATGACGGAAGTTCCGAAGCCGTTACAGTGGCCGGACTTTTCCACGGCCTTGTCGTGACGCCCATGACCGTCTTTTCCCCGTCCGTGTCCGTCCGGTTCTGGGCGGATGCCGACAGCAGTGCGGCAAGCAGCGATATGGCAGATATGATCGTTTTTCTCATTTATTTACGTTATTTTATTTGTCCTCGAGCCTTCTGACAGTCTTTACTGCCTCTTTTCTCACTCTTTCAGGAACGGATGCATCTTCTTCAAGCATCTTTTCCAGGGCAGCCGTGATCCTTTCCCTTTCGACTGAAAGAGAATACCAGCCTAACGCCTCGCAGGCATCCCTCCGCAGCGATTCGCTCTCCGTGGCATCGGTCACAATTGAAATGAGGCCAGGGACCGCTCCGGCTGTATTGCTGTTCCTGAACGATCTCAAGGCGCTTCTTCTCTTGCTGTCCGGGAGGTCCCGGTCGCACAGGCGTTCCTCGGTTTCCGTATATTTCTTTCCGTTGATGACATCCAGAGCGTTTCCTGCAGCGATTCCGGAAACTCTGACCATATCAGGATGCTCCTCAATCGTCTTTTCCAGAGGAGCGGCCAGGGACGGGTCGCAGATGTCACCGGCGAGATGGCAGCTTGTGCGTACTATCATTTCATAAGGATCATCCAGCCCTGCCGTAACAGCTTCTGCCAGCAGTGCGGATTTCATCTTTGCCAGAGCATCCAGGGCGTGCATCCGGACAACCGGCGAGCAGTCGTCCATAAGCATTCCCAGAGCCGCTGCATCCGCGCCTTCCGCAGCAGTGCCTGCGAGCATTGATATCCCTGCAGCCCGGAGTATATGATTGTCACTTTTTATGTATTTCTTCCATACCATAGCTTTGTCTCTGTTGAATATAAGATCATTGTGCAGCTGTCTGACGATTCCGGCCTCTTCCTCCGAGTGAGGGGTGAATCTGAACGTCGGGTCTCCGATCAGATGAGATTCAAGGTAAGGTATCTCCCTCTGCCACATTCCTATGCGCTCTCCCATAGACACGATTCCGAGCATCTTGTCCTCCCATTTGTCCTGCAGGACATTGACTGTGTTGCCCTGGGCGATGATGCAGTCTCCCGGACCGAATACGTGGCAGCCGGCCACATATCCGTCATTCCTGTGGAAGGAACCGTTGTAGCATGCATTGAAGATGATGAACCTCGGGTTGCTCTTCAGTTTCATTATCTCATCAAGAGTAATGTTAAGCTTCTTTGCGGCTATCTCTGCGTCTCTGTTGAATTCAGCTATTGCAGAGTCACTTACGGTCTCCCTTGAAAGATGGTACACGGAGTCGAGGACCTCCTTCATAAAAGGCTCTTCATCCGCAGTGCCGCGATATTTCTCGAATGACGGTATTATCGAGCCTTTCAGCCTGTCGAGAGCATCCTCGAGTGAATGTATCCCTGTGTCGGAACTGCTGATATACTGTGTGTCGTACTCTCCGTGCTCGCTGAACATAAAGAAGTCTGTACTGTCCCTCTGAAGTTCATTGAAAAGCCTGTCCTCCATATACCGGTCTTCCCTGAAATTCAGGAATCTGTTGTGGGAGGAACGGTCGAAGCAGTACGGGAAGTTCTCCCTGAATACGAGAGGTTTCTGCCTCCATACCGTCAGGCAGTCCGAATTGTATCCGTGCCCGGCAAAATAGCTCATATTGTCCAGTACATTCTGCTCAATATGCGCCCGGACAACCTTTTTCAGATAGTCCCTGAGTATTCCGTACCTGTCCCCCTGCATCACGCCCGGCACCTTCATCCTTGCGGAATATATTTCAGGGCGCAGTGTCTGCGCTCCTTTCTCGGAAAGCCTGTAGTAGAATACATCGCTGCGTGTCGTATCCTGTCCGAGCAGTTCGAAATCCAGGTCGAAATCATCGTAGAACCTGTCGGAAGCTACAGATGATTCGAATTCAGGAAATCTTTCCTCATCCATCTTGAAGGCGGTGGTCAGATGCTGGCCTTCGCGTATCATCGCTATCGGAATGTCTCCCACAAGCACGATACCTTCGAGTACCGGCTTCTTCTCCGAAAGGCTGATTATCTGCTTGCGGAGTTCCATCGGGTCATCCCAGTCGCCCGCCATTATATATGTCCCGAGTCCTTCATCCTCGAGAACCTCCCTGTATGCCTCGATCTCGGCTTTACACTCTCTGTATGTCTCTATGTCGGCGATTATGGCGAATGATGTCCTGCACTTCCTGCTGCAGGGGACAAACACTTCATCTTCAGCCGATGTCTTTTCCCGGACTGCGGATGACATATCCTGCCAGGCTGCCGCATCTGCCGCAGCTGTGGCTGCAGCGATGGCTGTCATATATGTAATGATTCTTTTCATGATACTTCCTCGTCTATCTAAGGTAGTCGGACAGCCTCCCTATGGTCTTGACTATCTCTCCTCTCAATGCGTCCGGGATTTCAGCCCCGCTGTCCAGATATTCCTGCAGGCTGCGGACGATATCTTCCCTGTTGTATGAATAGACATACCAGCCGAGCACTTCCGCTATCTGTGTCCGCAGCTCCGTCGTCTCGCTGTCATCCTTCACTGCATCGATGCAGGCATCTGCCAGATGCGGATAGGGGTTGTTGCGCATAGATGATATGTACAGGCTTCTCATTTGTGCATCCTTGTCTTCCAGCGCCTTGCGTGAGCCTTCCTCCATCCTGCACTGGGCATCGAGCCTGTCTTCAGCCTCCTTTGCAAAGGCTTCCTTGTCGAATATGAAGTCAGAGCCGGCTACCATATCCATAAGGACTCTGACGAATTCCCTGTCACGGAACTTCGAGCCGCCGCTGACTATGTTGAATGCCACCCGCAGGGCATTGTATTCGTTCAGATACATTTCGGCAAGCGGTTCCAGCAGGTCAGCGGATCCGGTCTTGCCTGCATAGTAGGCCGCCTTTCTCCGGATGAACTCGTACGGGTCATCGAAGGCTTTCTCCAGCAGGGAGACGTATGCGTCACCCCTGTAGTGGGCGAGCAGGTGCATACACTGCAGCCTGAGCATATAATAGTCTGATGTGTCATATATCTCCTGCAGGAGTCCGGGAAGCCCCTCATAGTGCAGACTGTACAGCCTGTGCAGGGCAAGTCCCTGTATGTCGCACGGATATCTGTCGTCTACATATCCGAGCCAGTATCCGGGATCGGTATTCTTCAGGTCTGGCCTGACAGCGGATGCCGGCGGAGTGAACCTGAATGTCGGGTCTCCGAGTATGTGGGATTCTAATATGTTGACCTGCTGCATCCACTCTCCCACGCTGTATCCACAGGCAAGCATTCCCATCAGGTCAGAGGATGACTTGTCCTGGAGCACGTTGGCCGAATTCCCGATGGCGACGACGGTGTTGCCTCCGGCCATGATATACCTTGATGCGATACAGTCATCTTCCCTGAAATCACCGTTGTAGCAGGCATCGAAAATCGCCAGGCGTACATTCGGAGCCGCCTTCTGGATATCTTCCAGGACAATGCCTGTCTTTAGGTCAAGAAGCGAATCCGCCTCCTCCACTGCAGGATCGAATGCATCGCAGTACCAGGTAGAGTCTATGCCGTAGCGGGAGGAAAGACCGGCTCCGGCCTCCTGCGGTGACTTCCCTCTCATTATTGCGTTCCGGTAGGCGGACCGGGCATAGAACCTGCCCAGCTCATAGCCTCCGGACATATAGTCTCTGTATCCCGATTCATCCGGAATGGCGGTCAGATACTGCCTGTCAGGCATTCCGTGTTCGTGGAAAATGACTACATCAAGATCGTTGCGCTGGATCTCTCCGATCATTATATCCTTCATTACAGGATACATCGCGAAAGCATAGAATTTTGTGCCGTCACCTGTCTTTCCTGCAAGCGGGAACTGCTCCTGCAGTGTGATCGTCTCATCCTTCCAGGCTATCAGGCTGTTGGAGAACGAGCCGTCGCCGGTATATGAAGTGACTTTGTCCAGGGTGTTCTTCTCTCCCTTGAGCCTTGCCACCTTGGCGAGGTATCGGGACAGTTCCTCATATATGTCCCCGAATCTGCCGGATGGCCTGATCCTTCCGGAATATATGTCGCATTCAATATACTGGGGGCTTTCCGGGGAGAGGTTGTAGTAGAAGAATTCCGTCTCGACGGAATCCCTTCCGACATACTCGAATTCCAGGTCGAAATCATCGTAGAACCGGTCGGAAGGAATGGAGGAGTCCCTCATCGGAAACCTTTCTTCATCCATCTTGAACGCTGATGCGAAATGCTGGGCCTTCCTGATCATAGGGACCGGTATATCTCCGATGAAAACCGCCCCTTCAAGGTGGCGGTTGGCATAGTAATATCTCAATGTGTCCCTGATCTCGTCAGGGCTTTCCCACTGCTTCTCGAGAATGAAGGCATCGAGCCCCTGTTCCCTGACGGCATTCATATACAGCTCGATCTCTGTCCTGCACCGTGTATAGCTGCCGTCGTCCACGACAATGGCGAATGACGCACCGGTCTGACCTGACGCTCCGGCACAGACACCTATGGCAAGAGCTGCTGAAAGGATTGTCTTTCTCATAAAATTTTCTCAGAATATGATCCCGAATGAACCCTTGCAGACTGTCCTGTCCATATCCATTCCTGAAGGTCTGAACCAGTCGGCCATCAGGTTGAAAGCAAAGTTCACCCTTTTAACGTTGATTGTGTATGATATTTTTCCTCCGGCCCTGAACCAGTCGGCTGTATGGAAGGCAATGTCATATCGGTACAGCTCCACTGTCGGATAGTCGGGGTATGAGCCTCCGTAGACATATTCTCCTCCGAGATTCAGGCTGTATCCCGCATCCAGCCTTATCACCAGGGACGATTTCCTGAACTTGAACTGTTTCGCCCCGAACACTCCGGCCGTCGCGTTGGTGTAGCCGTATGTGGATACCGGAAGGTAGTAGCTGTCGTCTTTCATTTCGAAGGCAGCCTCCGCACCCGCCATCCAGGAATATCCTCTCTCGTCGGATGCTCCGAACTGGTGGTCATATCCCAGCCTCGCCTGGATATATCTGTAGCTGCTCATCTCTATCGTGCTCAAGGTCTCCCACAGCTGCATCCCCGGGGAGGAGTTGAAGGCCTGGGTGTATTCCGTGCCCCTGGTGTCCCGGTACTCTCCGGTCAGCCACAGATGGTTGCTCCAGCCTTCTCCGAACAGCAGCTCTATCCTGCCCGTCAAGTCGTTCTGGCTGATGCCTCCGTAGGTACGCGGCTGTTTCGGGTTGTTGCGCATAAGCTCGTCCTTGATAATGCAGCTGAAGTCGGCCATCAGCTCCACATCCCCGGAATATCCGTACTGGATGCCGCCCCCGTACCTGGTGGCGCTGAACATTCCTTCCTGCATTCCATCGTTGTCACCGATCTTGTGTGTGAACGCCTCTCCGAGGCCGCGGCCGATATATACGCGCTGGCTCTTCCACTGGTTGTTCAGTGAAGGGTCCGCTATCTCGAACCGGTTGTCATAAAGCCCGTTGATGCCGAGATAATGCCCTTTGCCGAGATCCACTGTGATTGACGGGGTTATTTCGATATTGTATTTGTATGTCTCTGCGGTCGGGTCTATCTGCTTGGCCCCCACCTTTGTGACATAGTGCACCCCGAGCCCGAAGGATATGTGATCCCACAGCACCGGGGAAGCTATCTTCGCCTGCAGGTCATACTCCTGTTTCTGCCACGGGCTCGGATTGGCATCCGCTATGAAATACGGCATGTCATCCTCTATCTCGTATGACATTGCATTGTACTTCACCCCCTGCTCGAAGATGTTCCTGAAAGAGAAACTGCCCCAGACCAGGAATTTGCCGAGATATGTGGAGCCGCTGGTATTGAGGGATATGCTGTTCCTCTCGGTGGCCTGCTGCTGTGGACGGAAGGCTCCGTACTCGCCATCATAGGAGATGTCAAGGTCGTTATACAGCCGGAACGGCCTGAAGGCAAGTCCGGCGACATTGTAGCTTTCCATCCAGAGCGAATTCCTGAAATTGTTCTCCTTCAGGACCTGGCTGTTGATTGTATACGGGCTGTCCCCGGCCCTGGAGCAGAGCGCTCCGAGGCCGAGAAGCAGTCCTGTCAAGGCGATTCTCTTCATTTCTGTTCGTCAGTTTGACGTAAAAATACTGTCTGTTCCTTCTTTCCGGGATCGGATTATTCCTGGATCCAGGTGTTCCATGCCGGAATGCCTGCACCGTTCCTCCTGACTTCAGGGGTGTCGTTCACCTCGAAATCATCGCTCGTGTTGTTGGTATCCTGATATACGACCCTTCCATCCTCTTCAGTGCGGCTGATCTTCCTGGAGATGCTCTGTCCGTTGTATCCGTTTGGCTCATCCACCCAGACCGCCCCGGCATCGAGGGATGTAGGAAGACCGAGGAAATTGAGTCTCTCAGGTCCACTGACAGACTGGACGGCATCAATCACATCTGAGATAGGTATCTCGAGTGCAGTCGAGTTAGGGTCATCATTGGCCGTGAGGAAGTCAGTGGTGCGGAAAGGCTCGGATGGCTTGAAGATCACATACTGCGACCCGCTCGTGGATGTCAGCCACTGAGGTATGCTGAAGCCTCTTGCGTTTACGGCCTTGACCATATTGATGGCTGCATTGTCGGTGAGCACGATCCCATCCCAGGTCTCGGACTCTCCTTCCACAGCCTCGAATTCAGCGCCGGAAAGGTCCACAGGGCTTGCCCCCTTTGTCAGGCTCTCGGCCTTGTGGTTGGTGCCCCACTGTGCGATGACTATCGATTCTCCCGGGGCTACAGGATACTGGGTCCCGTCCCCAGGGAGCTGCCATACGGTCTGGACATATACGTAGTCATCCGCGTTCTCGATAGGGTATTCATAGCGTACCGTGAACGTGTAGTCGGAGAAGATGGTCTCAGCTATGCACATCCCGTCCACATATACAGTCTCGCTGCTGTTGTTGTATATCTCATAGAACTGGTCCCTGAAATATGTGGCGGTCGCTTCCGGATCGCTTGCGCTCGGACTCGGGAATGTGCATCCTGCATAATAGATCTCCTTGAATATAAGGGCTGATTCCTTTGTGGCGGTAATGGCGATCGTCACTTCCTGCCCATCCGTCGTAAGGTTCACATTGCTGGCGCTTCCCGACAGGATATAGGCATTGGTCTCTACTGCCAGAGAAGCATTTGCAAGGATATTGTAGAGACCCGGGGTCAGACCGGTGGCGGTGGCGATGCCGTTCTCGCTCTCTGCCGTGACGGTCAGTCCTGTATTGGCATTTGTGAAAGTCACTGTATAGCTTTCTGCGCTTATGCCGATTTCTTCAAGTGCGGATTCATCGATGACAGCGTTTACCGATATCGCGCTGACCTTCGATTCATTCGGGTCGCACGATGTTATGGACAGGGCCGCAGCGGCCGCCATAATCAAAAACATAATCTTTTTCATATCTGTAACCATTAGTAATTAATATTGTATATCTTATCTGATCGATACCTTCAGTTCGAACCCGAAGAATATCGGGATGTTCTCCGTTATGTCTATGTATGATCCTGTAGTCCTTCTCTTGTACAGAGGATGGCTGTTGAACATATTGTTCACATAGAACGATGCTGTCAGAGCGTCTCCGATCTCCTTGCTCACATTGAGGTTGAATATGGCGTACGGCTGGTACTGCTCCATTGTGAACCTTCCCGGGCTGAGGGACGGGATCATATAGGAGAATTCAGGATCGTCCTTGAATGACGGGTCGAAAGCATACACCTTCCCGTCCTCGTGGGAAATGTACATGCTCGGCATCTCGTCGTTGTAAGGGTATTCCGTCCAGTATTTGTAGAACCAGGTGAACTGTCCGGTAAGAGTGATGGCCAGTCCGATCTTCGGGATGTTGTGCGTGATCCTGAGTGTCGTGTTGAACCGTTCGGAATGGTTCTGCGGGCAGGCATCGTAGATGGCTACATTGTATTCCGGCGACCCTCCTGCAGGTTTCCTTGTCCCGAATGAGTTCCCGTTGGTCTGATAGTAACCTTTCATCCAGGCTCCGTTGATGTAGAAGGATGTGCGGATGGCGTCGAACCTCCCGAGATCGATCTCGTATTCCACTCCGCTGTTGCGGACGGTCTGGCTGTTCATCGGACTGTATGTCATGAAGAACGATGAGTAGGTGTCTCCCTTTGTCAGGGTCGGGATTGAACCGGGGTTCTCGTCTGCCACCTTGTAGTTGGTGTATGTCATCCAGTGGAACGAGCCTATGTCGGTCCCGAAACTGTATCCGTTCTTCATGTATTCATCATAAGCCGTGACCGATACCCTGAACCTTTTCTTTATGTTGAAGTCGATTCCGATCTCCGCCTTGCGGTTGCTGGCTATCTCGAGGTCCGGGTTCGACACATCATAGACTGTGGTCTGTGCCACGAGAAGCCTTTCTTCCTCTGGCCTGTTGACATCCATACCGTTATATAATACAAGGTCGTGGTATGCATAGTTCGGATAGAGGTACAGGGATGTAGGCGCCTTGTTGGTGATGCCCCAGCCTCCACGGATGGTCATCCACGGGCAGGCATCTATGGATGCGTTGATTCTCGGCGCCAGCGCCGTGAGCCCGTTCACATAGTCGAAACGCAGTCCGGCGGATATGTTCAGCTCTCTTTGTGCGAACCTGTAGTTGAACTGGTCCTCGACATAGACTCCGAGCTGGTTGACAAAAGGTATGTCATAGTAAGGGCGTTTCCTGTAGCCGGATGCCGTATTGTCTATACTTCTGTACGGCGGTGTGTCATCATTGTATACGGCCCCTTCCCCGAGGTTGCCGTCGGTCTTGAAGTCTGCACCTGCAAGCAGCCTGTCTGTGACATTGCCCCAGGTGTGGCTCATATCGAAGTTCAGTTTTGCGTAAGCGTTGACTTCCTTGCCGTAGATGTTGTAGAAATATTCATAGCTGTAGGGGAGTATGGTGCCCTTGATATCCTCGGAGCCTGACGGAAGGGATGTTATCGGATTCCCGTCTGTGTCGGAGATCTCCAGTCCGGGGATATTGGTGTATACGGCATTCTCCATCGCCGTGGAATAGAGGCTTGTCGCGTTGGTGGCTGTGGAGAGGTAGTATGACTTCTTGTCGGTATAGCTTGCCGACACGGTCCAGTTGATGGATTTCAGCCATTCCCTGTTGATGTACGCGCTTCCGTTGTTGTTGAGCCTTATTCCGATTTCATTGGCTCTGGACTCCACCGGATATGTATCATCCGGATTCCTGTTCCGGGTGTCACGTCCGTATGTGAAGGTGAAGGATGTATTGGAACTTGTGTGGTCGCCGACCATGACGCTCCACAGGGCCTTGGCGTTGGCCCTCTGGTAGAATGCGAACGACTGGGTGAGGCTGTTCTGGTTGTAGGCGTAGTCTGCTGATACGTTGAGGTCGCCGGCCCTCCCGCCGAGAGAGAACCCCTTGGCTGCGGAGACCTGGTATATGTTCGGATTGGCCTTGAACCGGACTGTGAGAGGGGACTCTCCTGCCTTTGACTTGACAATGACGGCCCCGGATGTGAGGTCTCCGTATTCGACAGATGGTATTCCGCGGATGACCTCGATGGACTCGATATTGTCGGCGGACAGTCCTCTGACATCAACTCCTGATGATGGATCCGCCCCCCCTGCCGGCGTCGATGTGGATCCTCCGATCACAGGACTGAGTGTCTGCAGGTTGGCATTGTTCGACAGAGGCGCTCCATCCATATAGATGGCTGTGCCCAGGGCGTTGTTCGGGACAGATGCCCCGTTAATGGACCTTATGGTCAGGCTCTGTGCGGAGGAGAGGTCGGGGTTGGATATCTCCACTCCGGGGAGCAGTGCCATTACATCATTTATGGAACTGGTCTGCATATGGTCCATCGCCTGTCTGGAGATATTGGATGCGGTGCTGCTCCCGGCCTTGTTCTGGGTCGCTGTCACCACTACGTGCTCCAGACGGAACGACACGGGTCTCATCTTCAGATTCAGGTCCACCGTCTCTCCGGCCATTGCGGTGAACGTCGTGTCGACCTTCTCCATTCCGAAGAATTCCACAGAGAGAGTTATCTCTCCCGAAGGGACATTCTCTATGCTGAACCGGCCATCCTTGTCTGTCATCGAGTACATATTGGAGGGGGACAGCAGAATGCTTGCGAAATCTACCGGACTTCCGTCCTCTTCAGATATGATGCCGCCTCTGACAGTTATATTGCTGTTCTGTGCCGGAAGCACTGTATAAGCCGCCAGCAATGCAAGAGTAGCCGTTATGATTCTCCTTTTCATTGTCCAGTAAAAGTTGAGCCCGCAAAATTACCATCTATGCAAATGCAGGGCAATCCTCAATTGTATGTATAGTTATGGATATCTATAGCCGGAAAGGGGGATTTCGGATAGATATTTGTCAAGCCGTTGCGGACAAAGTTAGACAATTATTCCATAAAAACAATAGGACCTCGCGGTACGGCTGTATTCTGTCAGCTGATCTGGCTGTAGTCGCGGATATTGTATTTTTCCTTGCGCAGCTCCTCCCTCAGCAGGGCGTTGGCGGATGATGTCAGGCCTGGGTCGCGTTCAAGTACGGATTCCGCGTATGCCCGGGCATCGTTCAGTATGATCCCATCCTTTGCTACCGAGGCGATGTTCAGGGATATCGGGAGCCCGCTCTGCTGTGTCCCCTCCAGATCTCCGGGGCCGCGCATCTTCATATCCTCTTCGGCAAGCTCGAACCCGTTTTCAGTCGAGCACATCAGCTCTATCCTGTGTCTGGATTCCTTGCTGACCTTGTCCCCTGTCATCAGTATGCAGTAGGATCTCTCGGACCCGCGTCCGACCCTGCCGCGGAGCTGATGCAGCTGGCTGAGCCCGAACCGCTCGGCGCTCTCGATCACCATGACGGACGCATTCGGCACATCGACGCCCACCTCGATCACGGAAGTGGCCACGAGGATATTCGCCCTGCCGGCAGCGAAGGCATCCATATTGAACCGTTTCTCCTCGTTGCTCTGTTTCCCGTGGACTATCGCGACCTTGTAGTCTGGGAGCGGGAAGGCACGGGCTATCTGGTCGAAGCCCTGTTCAAGGTTCCTGTAGTCCAGTGTCTCGCTTTCAAAGATGAGGGGATAGACGACGAACACCTGGCGACCGAGGGCGATCTGGTCCTTCATGAACCTGTACAGTGCATTGCGCTTCCCTTCCGTGGCGTGCATTGTCAGGACAGGTTTCCTTCCCGGAGGAAGCTCGTCTATGACCGATACATCCAGGTCTCCGTACAGGGTCATCGCCAGGGTCCTCGGTATGGGGGTGGCGGTCATCACCAGTACGTGGGGAGGTATCCCTGACGATGATTTCCTCCATAGCTTTGCCCTCTGCTCGACTCCGAACCTGTGCTGTTCATCTATAACGGCGAGTCCGAGATTGCGGAAACGGACATCATCCTCTATCAGGGCGTGGGTCCCGACTATGATCCCGATCGTGCCATCTTCAAGACCGGAGTGGATCTCCCTGCGCTCGGCGGTACGGCTGCTGCCTGTAAGGAGCGCTGCCTTCACCCCTGTCGGCTCCAGATATTTTATGATGTTTCTGTAATGCTGCTGCGCAAGCACTTCTGTCGGGGCCATTATGCAGGCCTGGTATCCGTTGCCGACGGCGATCAGGGCGGACAGGACCGCCACCATTGTCTTGCCGCTGCCCACATCCCCCTGCAGCAGCCGGTTCATCTGGTGGCCGCTGCGCATATCCTCCCTTATCTCGCGTATCACCCTTTTCTGCGCTCCCGTCAGATCGAAAGGCAGGGCCCTGTAGCAGAGATTGAATGCCTCTCCTACCCGTGACATCATTATCCCGTTCTCTCCACGCCGGCGTATGTATTTCTGTTTCAGCAGGGACAGCTGCAGAAAGAACAGTTCCTCGAACTTCAGCCTGTATCTGGCTTTCTCGAGAGCCGTCATATTGTCCGGGAAGTGGATGTTTTTCAGGGCATATCTTATCGCGACCAGACCTTTCTCTTTCAGAATGTACTCAGGAAGGCTCTCTTTCACTTCAGGCAGGGCCGCCCTCAGCACGGCCTCCTGCAGCCTGTTCATCACTTTTGCCGTAATGCCTCCGTTCCTGAGCTTCTCCGTGCTGCTGTACACTCCGTTTATGGATCCGCCTGTCTGCTCCATTCCTTGCGCATCCGGTACCGGGTCGATGTCGGGATGGACTATGTTTATCCTTCCGTTGAAGTTCGTCGGCTTGCCGAAGAATATGAACTCCCTGCCTGTCTTCAGCTTCTCCGACACCCATTTTATCCCCTTGAAGAAGACGGCCTCCATTTCCCCGCTTCTGTCTGCTATCGTCACGCTGAGCCTTTTCCCGCCTATGACCTCCGTCCGGATGACTGCCGCCCTGATCTGTACGTATGCCATGTCGGGGCGTATCTCTGATATGGGGGTGATGCTGCTCCGGTCGACATAACGGAACGGATACAGCCTGAGCAGGTCGCCGAATGTCCCGACTCCCAGCTCGCTCTTCAGGAGGGCCGCCCTTCTCGGTCCCACACCCGGAAGATACTGTATTTCGCTTTCAAGGGCGCTTCTGTTCCCGTCTGACATATCTCTTGTCGATTACCGGAGCTTTTGCTGCAAAATTACTCCATAATTCCGGATTTCCCAATCCGGTACGGATTCTTGTCTGTACGATGCGCAATACTGTTAAAAAATAGTTAACTTTGCAGGTTGACAATACAGGAAATATAGGAAAAGCTATGGGAAAGAAACTAGTCGTAGGAATAACTCAGGGCGACGGGAACGGCATAGGATACGAGGTTATCATCAAGGCTCTTGCAGATGAGAGAATGCTTGATCTGTGCACTCCGGTCATATACGGATCATCCAAGATCTACGGGTTCTACCGTAAACAGATCCACAATCTTGACCAGCCGGTGAATACAAATGTGATCACATCTGCCTATGATGTCCACCAGAAAAGGATAAATATAGTCAACTGTCTTCCTGACAATGTGTTCGTCGAGCCGGGCCAGGCCACACCCGAATCCGCGAAGTCGGCGATGACCTCGCTGCAGAGGGCTGTCGAGGATATACGTAACGGATATATCGATGTGCTCGTGACGGCGCCCATCAACAAGAGGGCGATGGTCAATGAAGGATTCGGCTACACGGGTCATACTGAATATCTCCAGAAGGAGTTCGGCGTGGATGATGTCGCAATGATCATGGTCAGCGACCAGCTCAAGGTAGGGGTGGTCACAGGACATATTCCTTTGAAGGATGTGCCTTCGGTGCTTTCAAAGGATCTGATTCTCAAGAAACTCCGTCTGATGAAGCATTCTCTTGAGAGGGATTTCGGGATACATTCCCCGAAGATAGCCGTGCTCGGGCTGAATCCGCATTGCGGAGATGGCGGCCTGCTCGGAGATGAGGAACATGAGATCATCCTGCCTGCGGTGCAGGAGGCGATGTCGGAGGGTATCCTTGCGTTCGGCCCGTATTCTCCGGACGGCTTCTTCGGACTCGGCAACTACAGCAGATACGATGCGATACTTGCCATGTACCACGACCAGGGGCTTACTCCGTTCAAGGCGCTCGCATTCGAGCTCGGGGTGAACTATACGGCCGGGCTTCCGATTGTGCGGACTTCTCCGGACCACGGTACGGCATACGAGATGGCAGGAAGGGATATGGCTGACCCGCGGTCTATGATGTCATCCATTTACACGGCGATAGACATCTTCAACCACAGGGAGGCCTATGATGAACTCATCGCGGGGAAGATGAATGTCCGGATGCCTGATACGGAGATACGTCCGAAAGGCGGGAGAATAATAGAATAGGGACAAGATGGCAGAGATGCAGTCCAGACCTCCGATCTATCTGTACACAGACGGGTCATCCAGCGGCAATCCCGGCCCCGGGGGCTATGGCGTGGTGCTGAAATGTGCCGGTATGGTCAAGGAAATGTCCGGAGGCTTTGCGGTGACTACCAACAACAGGATGGAGCTGCTCGCGGTGATCATCGGACTGGAGGCTATCCGGTGGCAGAATGCGGAGGTGCAGGTATACAGCGATTCGAGCTATGTGGTGAATGCGGTGAACAAGGGCTGGCTGGAGGGCTGGGAGAAGAAGGGCTTTGCCAAAGTGAAGAATCCTGACCTGTGGCGGAGGTTTCTTCCTCTGTACCGCAGACACCGTGTCGCGTTCCACTGGATACGGGGACATAACGGCCACCCGGAGAATGAACGGTGTGATGCCCTGGCGGTGGCCGCCGGGTCTGTCGCCGCAAGGAACGGTGCCGTCCTGCCTCCGGACACCGGATTTGAGCAGTTGCAGAATATACAGTAGATAGCGTAAATGTTCAGTATCTTCAACAGAAAATGCTCCGTGCTGGAGAGCGGGATTCTCGCAAAGGTCGAGGACAGGCATTCCCATATATTGTATGGTGTGGATGATGGAGTGAGGACGGAGGAGGATTCCCTTGCCATATTGGCATGGATGCGCGGGCTCGGGTTGAGAGCCCTCTGGCTTACGCCCCATATCATGGAGGACATCCCGAACACGACGGCGGCGCTGCGTTCCCGTTTTGACGGCCTGGTATCCGTTGCCGATACCGGCGGGATCTCTATGCATCTGGCCGCGGAATATATGATAGACAATCTGTTCGAGAGACGTCTGGAAGAAGGCGACCTGCTGTGTATGGAGGACAATATGGTGCTGATGGAGACATCCATCTGGTCTGCCCCGTACAGGCTGCCCGAGATCCTGGATGCTGTGATGAGGGCCGGTTACAGGCCTCTGCTTGCTCATCCGGAACGGTACAGGTATATGGAGATGAAGGACTATGGGCGGCTTGCGGATATGGGCGTGAGGCTCCAGATGAATCTCCCGTCTCTGATAGGCTGCTATGGACGCACGGAACGCGACAAGGCCAGGAAACTTCTCGCGGACGGGATGTATTCATATGTCGGATCTGACTGCCACAGCTTTCACGCGGTCAGAAGGATGTACTCGGAAAAATCCCTGGAGAGGAAGGATGTAAAAAGGATAGAAGATATGTCTGATATAGTTAACTGATGTGATGACATTATGAAAGGTATTGTACTCGCCGGAGGAAGCGGCACGCGGCTTTATCCGATAACCAAGGGTATCAGCAAGCAGCTGATACCGATTTTTGACAAGCCGATGGTGTATTATCCCATATCCGTCCTTATGCAGGCCGGTATAAGGGATATACTTGTCATTTCCACGCCGGAGGATCTTCCTGGCTTCAGGAGGCTGCTCGGTGATGGAGACGACTACGGTGTAAGATTCAGCTATGCCGAGCAGCCTTCTCCGGATGGCCTTGCCCAGGCATTTATAATAGGGGCTGATTTTATCGGGGATGACTGTGTATGTCTGGTGCTGGGGGACAATATTTTTCACGGGAACGGATTCGGGAAGATGCTCAGGGAGGCTGTCCGTGCTGCGGAGAATGAAGGCAAGGCTACAGTCTTCGGATATTGGGTGAGCGATCCGGGCCGGTACGGGGTGGCTGAGTTCGATGCCGATGGCAACTGCCTGAGCATCGAGGAGAAGCCGGCCAGGCCGAAGTCGAACTATGCTGTCACGGGCCTTTATTTCTATCCTAACAGGGTCGTGGACATCGCCCGGCACATAACCCCTTCCGCCAGAGGGGAGCTGGAGATAACATCCGTCAACCAGAGATTCCTCGAGGATGGCGACCTGAAAGTGCAGAATCTCGGCCGCGGTTTCGCCTGGCTTGATACAGGCACCTGTGACTCTCTGGCTGAAGCCTCTGTGTATATCGAGACAATCGAGAAGCGTCAGGGACTGAAGATAGCATGTCTGGAGGACATAGCCTATACGAAAGGCTGGATAACCGCAGAAAAAATGAGAGAACTTGCGGCTCCTATGCTCAAGAACCAGTACGGGCAGTATCTGCTCAAGGTTATAGATGAACGTGAAGACTCCGGTCAGAAAAACGGGTGAAAACAGATTGCGAATGAATATATTGGTTACAGGGGCTGATGGACAGCTCGGCAGTGAACTGAGGAATATCGCGGACAGCGGAGCCGTTTCTCACAGGTTCATATTCACTGATGTCAGCGGAAAGGAAGGGTCGCGGACGGAATATCTGGACATAACGGATGCCGATGCCGTCAGGAAGAAAGCCATGGACTGCAATGCTGATGTGATAGTGAACTGTGCGGCGTATACCAATGTGGACAGGGCGGAGGATGACCCGAAGACGGCCGCACTTCTCAACTGTACAGGTCCTGAGAATCTCGCATCTGCGGCTCTCTGCTGCGGTGCGGTTCTGATACACATCTCTACGGACTATGTGTTCGGAGGAGATGCCTGTGTCCCGTACAGGGAGGACTGCCCCGCAGCTCCGGAAAGCGTCTACGGGGAGACGAAGCTGGCAGGGGAGAAGGCGGTGGCTGCATCGGGATGCAGATATATAATAATCAGGACAGCCTGGCTTTATTCCCCGTACGGGAAGAATTTCATGAAGACGATGCTGGATCTGACATCCAGACGGGATTCCCTGAATGTGGTATTCGACCAGACAGGTTCACCGACGTATGCTGCGGACCTTGCATCTGCCATAGTGCATATAATAGATAAAGGTCTGCTGGACCGTTGCGGTATATACCATTACAGCAACGAGGGTGTGTGCTCGTGGTATGATTTCGCGGTCGCGATCAGGGACCTGTCCGGCAACGGGCCGGGAACGGCAACGGGGCATTGCTGCAGGATCAGCCCGTGTCACAGCGAGGAGTTTCCGAGCAGGGTGAGACGTCCTCATTATTCTGTCCTTGACAAGAGCCTTGTCAAGGAGACATTCGGTCTTGAGGTGCCGTACTGGATGGACTCTCTGAAAGACTGTATCACCAGGATGTCCCCTTGCCCTCCTGAACCCGCCCCCTGTCATCCTGCCTCCGCCCTTTGTCATCCTGAGCGCAGCGAAGGATCTGAAGCAGAACCCGTTTCCTGTCATCCTGCCTCCACCCTCTGTCATCCTGAGCGCAGCGAAGGATCTGAAATATAAAAAATTGAAAAATGGAAGTAATAAAGACTGAAATCGAAGGCCCTCTCATTATCGAGCCCCGCATCTTCCGGGATGCGAGAGGATATTTCTTCGAATCCTTTTCCGAAAGGGATTTCTGTTCGAATGTGAAAGAAGTGCATTTCGTCCAGGACAATGAAAGCAGATCCGTATATGGGGTTCTCAGAGGCCTGCATTTCCAGAAACCGCCGTTCAGCCAGAGCAAGCTTGTGAGGGTGATCAGAGGAGCGGTGCTGGATGTTGCGGTGGATATCAGGAAGGGGTCGCCTTCATACGGCAGATATGTGGCCGTGGAACTGACCGGTGACAACCACAGGCAGTTTTTCATTCCGAGAGGGTTTGCCCACGGGTTCAGCGTCCTTTCCGATGAGGCTGTCTTCCAGTATAAGTGCGACAGTTTCTATGCCCCTCAGAGCGAAGGGGCCATCGCCTGGGATGATCCGGATATAGGGATCGACTGGAAAATCCCTGCAGAAGCCATACTGCTCTCCGACAAGGACCGCAGTCATCCCCGGCTGAAAGATATGGATTCCCCGTTCATTTACGGTGAGAATCTGTATTGATGCCCCGGCTTTGCCGGAGTCTTGATAGATTCATATATTAAAACAGTCAGAAAGACGTCAGAGCAATATGTACAGAAGAAACATACTCATAACAGGAGGAGCAGGCTTCATCGGCAGCCATGTCGTGCGGCTGTTCGTGAATATGCATAGTGACTACCGGATCATCAATCTTGACAAATTGACATACGCCGGCAATCTTGCCAATCTGAAAGACATAGAGGACAGGCCGAACTATACTTTCATCAAGGGAGACATATGTGATTTCCAGAAGGTGAGTGAAATCTTCAAGGCCTACGATATAGATGGCGTGATCCATCTCGCTGCGGAAAGTCATGTGGACAGGAGCATCAAGGATCCTTTCACCTTTGCCCGGACCAATGTGATGGGAACGCTGTCCCTGCTGCAGGCGGCACGGGGCGCGTGGGAGGAGACGGGCTGGAAAGCCGTGCACGGGACTGGCGACGATCCGGTGGAATGCAGGTTCTACCATATAAGCACGGATGAAGTCTACGGTGCGCTGGAGCTCACCCGTCCGGAAGGGGTCGTCCCTCCTTTCACCACAAAGGCATCTTCCGGAATACACCATCTGGCATACGGGGATGATTTCTTCAGGGAGGACACCAGATATCAGCCTCACAGCCCGTATTCAGCCTCCAAGGCATCTTCGGACCATTTTGTCAGGGCCTTCCACGACACATACGGAATGCCGGTGATAGTCACCAACTGTTCCAACAATTACGGCCCATACCAGTTTCCGGAGAAACTGATTCCGCTGTTCATCAACAATATACGCCACCGCAGGCCTCTTCCTGTCTATGGCCGGGGCGAGAACGTGAGGGACTGGCTCTATGTCGAGGACCACGCACGGGCTATAGACCTGATCTTCCACAAAGGCGCTGTGGCGCAGACTTATAATATAGGCGGGTTCAACGAGTGGAAGAACATAGACATAGTGAAGGTGCTGGTCAATACGGTCGACAGGCTTCTCGGCAGGCCTGAAGGCGAGGATATGGACCTGATAACGTATGTGGCTGACCGGAAGGGACACGATATGAGGTATGCCATCGATTCCACAAAGCTGCAGCGGAAGCTCGGTTGGGAGCCGAGCCTGCAGTTCGAGGAGGGGATAGAGAAGACAGTCAGGTGGTATCTGGAGAACCAGGACTGGCTGGACAATGTGACATCTGGGGACTATATGAACTATTATGACTCGATGTACGGTCACCGTGGCTGATGTACGGGACATATCGTTAATATAAATTCAGTACAACAATGAACATAGCGGTAGTCGGAACAGGGTATGTAGGTCTTGTCAGCGGGGCCTGTTTCGCGGAGATGGGGGTCAATGTGACATGTGTCGATGTCGACAAGGCCAAGATAGACAGGCTGCTTTCCGGGGAGATCCCGATATATGAACCCGGTCTGGACGAGATAGTCGAGAGGAACATAAGGGACGGACGTCTTCATTTCACGACCGACCTCACGGAATGCCTGTCGGATGTCGAGATAGTGTTCAGCGCTGTCGGGACGCCTCCCGATGAGGATGGAAGCGCAGACCTTTCGTATGTGCTGGAAGTCGCCCGCACCGTAGGGCGCAATATGGACAGGTATGTGCTCCTTGTCACCAAGTCCACTGTCCCTGTGGGCACTTCCTTGAAAGTCAAGGCTGTCATAGAGGAAGAGCTTGCCGGAAGGGGTCTTGATATTCCGTTTGATGTGGCATCCAATCCGGAGTTCCTGAAAGAAGGTGCGGCGATCAAGGATTTCATGTCGCCTGACAGGGTGGTTGTCGGAGTCGAGTCAGAGAGGGCAAGGGAGCTGATGACCCGTCTTTACAGACCGTTTCTTCTGAACAATTTCAGGGTGATATTCATGGATATAGCGTCCGCGGAGATGACCAAATATGCAGCCAACGCAATGCTGGCGACAAGGATTTCGTTTATGAACGATATCGCGAACCTCTGTGACCTTGTGGGCGCGGATGTGGATATGGTACGCAAGGGAATAGGGGCGGATGCCAGGATAGGGACCAAGTTCCTGTATCCCGGCTGCGGATATGGAGGAAGCTGCTTTCCGAAGGATGTCAAGGCCCTTGCCAGGACTGCAGCCGAATACGGGTACGAGATGCAGGTCATAGAGGCCGTGGACAGAGTGAATGACAGGCAGAAACATATTCTCGCTGAAAAAGTGAGGTCAGTGTATCCCGACCTGAAAGGCAAGGTCATATCGATGTGGGGCCTGTCTTTCAAGCCTGATACCGATGATATGCGCGAGGCCGCATCTCTTGTCGCCATTGCAGACTTCCTCGAGGCTGGGGCGACGGTCCGCGTGTTCGATCCGGCGGCGATGGATGAATGCCGCAGACGTCTCGGAGACAGTGTCGTATATACGGACGATATGTATGAGGCCGCCGATGGAGCGGATGCGCTCCTTCTCGTGACGGAATGGAAACAGTTCCGCCTTCCGTCCTGGTCTTTGCTGAAGAAGGTGATGCGCGCCCCTGTCATTGTGGATGGCCGCAATATCTATGTAAGGAAGGAGGTCGAAGCTGAAGGTTTCAGATATCTTTCCATAGGAAGATAGCCCGGCAGTAATGAAGAACAATGGAGATGGAAAAGACACGGAAAAAGGAGCTCTGCTGCATATTCAATTATGCCCCTCTGTACAGGACATCGATATATTCACTGATAGACAGGGAATATGATGCCTGGTTCTTCTTCGGGGATGAGCCTGTGGAAGGATCCGGCAGTGCCGGGATTGCGCAGATGGATATGTCGGTTTTCAGCAGGCCTGTCGGTATGGTAGTGAACAAGGTCCTTTTCGGCCGTGTTCCGTGGCGTTCCGGAATGCTGCTCCTTCCGTTCCGTTTCAAGACATTTCTTGTGTCAGGCGATTTCAACTGGGCCTATTTCCCCTTTCTTGCGCTGTGCCGTATTCTCGGGAGAAAGGTGTACGGCTGGGGGCACGGACTGAAGTCGCTGAAGCGTCACAGATGGCTCAGATGCCTGTATTACAGATGGCTGGACGGATATTTCGTCTACGGGGAGAGGACAAGGAAGCGGATGGTGGATCTCGGTCTGGACGGCAGGAAGCTGCATACAGTCTATAATTCCCTTTCGGAAGGGACTGACCCGGAACGGAACCGCCTTCTGTCCAGTGAAATATATCATTCCCGTTTCGGCAACAGACTCCCGGTTGTCATTTTCTCCGGCAGGCTCACAAAGGAGAAACGGCTCGACCTGCTTCTGGATGCTTACGTGGAACAGGCTCTGGAAGGGTTGAGGTACAATCTTGTCATTATTGGGGACGGGCCGGAGATGGCCGCTTTGAAAGAGAAGGCAGAGAATGCCCCGTTCTCTTCAGGAATCTGGCTCTATGGCGAATGCTATGATGAGGCCGTGCTGTCGGAACTGCTGTACAACGCCACTGTATGCGTCTCTCCGGGCAATGTGGGCCTGACAGCGATACACGCTATGAATTATGGGCTTCCGGTGATATCGCACGGTGACTTCCATACGCAGATGCCTGAATATGAGGCCATAGTGGAAGGCCGGACCGGCCTTCTGTACAGGGCCGGCGATTATGCAGACTTGAAAAGGGCTATACGGCAGTGGCTGGTGTCGGCCGTGAACAGGGAGGAGGTCAGGCTGGACTGTTACAGGGAGATAGACAGTCACTGGAATTCCTCTTTCCAGATGGACCTCATAAAATCTGTCATAGGATGAACCCCGGGCAGCTGATCAGATACGGAAGGTCCGTAGGGACTTATTTTATGGCATCGCTCATCCCGATGCTGCTGATGGCTCTGGTCAATCCGCTGATAGCTCTCAATATGTCTCCGGAAGACTATGCCGTCTATGGATACTACAGCTCTTTTACCGCCCTCATTTCACCGGTGATAGTGTTCTATATGCTGCACTATTACTCCAAGAGGTACTATGAGATCTCTCCGGAAGACAGGGTCAGGCTTAAGGCTATGCTCTTCAAGGCATTGATATTCTTCTCCGCCGCGGTGTCAATCGTGTGCCTGGCGCTGCTCTATGCCTATCTTCGTCTCTTCAATGCCGACCTGGAGTTTCCTGTCTTCCCTTATCTGGCGCTCGTAGTCTTCACCATCCCTCTGGCAGGCATATTCAAGCTCGAACAGACTGAATACAGGATGTCCCGCAATCCAGGAGGCTTTTTCAGGATCACGGTCATATCGGGAATCATTCTGGTCGCGGCTAACCTCCTTTTTGTAGTGGTCATCCGCTGGGGTGCCACAGGCAAGCTCCTCGCACCTCTTGTGACCAATCTTATGGTGTTCATCTGGCTGGTCATCCGGCATCGCGGCCTTTTCCGCATCTATACAGGCTGGCCGGAATTCCGTAATGTGCTTGTATTCTGCCTCCCGCTCGCCGCAGGAGCCGCCCTCGGGTATTTCTTCAACGGATTTGACCGTACCTATCTGGAAGGCATCGGGGATGTCAGGGAGTACGGATATTATATCGTCGGAGCACAGATAGCCGGCTATCTGAATGTCTTTGCGACAGCGGTCACTTCTACATTCCAGCCTGATATCTACGAGGCTATAGCAAAGAAAGACCGCAGGTCTCTGTGGCAGTCTGCAATTATGCAGGTCGGTCTGGTGACTGCCGTTGTGGCAGTGTTTGTCATTTTCTGCCCTCTTGTAATCCGTCTTCTGACAGCGGGAAGATATATGGATTCCACACTGTATGCGAGGATAGTCTCCCTTTCTGTCGTGACAAGTGCAATTTATTATGTAATAAATAATTATACCATAGCGAAAGGCTATCCCCGCCTCTATCTGTACACTACTGTGATATGCAGTGTGCTCATTGTGCTGGCCTATCCTCCGGTGGTGGATATGTTCGGATTTGCGGGCGGGGCGGCGATGACGGGCATATCTTTTGTTATGCTGGCCGCCGTCAATCTCCTCCTGCTTGCTCTGACAGCCTTTTTCAGACGATGTTCCAGGCGCAGAGGGATATGACTTTGTATAAATGACAATTTATCATTATATTTGCAAGTTGTAAAAATTGAACCGGTTATGTCGTTTACAGATATTTTCAAGAAAATTTTCGGCACCAAGGCCGAGCGTGACCTGAAACAGCTCAAGCCGATACTTGACAAAGTGCTGGCAGCATACACTGACATTGACAGACTTTCTGATGATGAACTGCGTGCCAGGTCGCAGGAACTGAAGGACAGGATCCGCCAGAGGATAGAGTCGGATGAAGCCAGGATTGCGGAGATCAAGGCTGAACTGGAGAAGGATATCCCTCTTGACGAGAAGGAGAGGCTGGCATCCGAGTCGGACAGGCTTGTCAAGAAAGTGGATGAGGAGATAGAGAAAGTCCTGAATGAAATCCTTCCTGAAGCGTTTGCTGTAATGAAGTCTACAGCCAGGAGGTTCAAGGAGAATGCCGAGATCAGGGTGAAGGCCACGGATTTTGACCGCGACCTGAGCGCATCGAAGGATTTCGTGGAGATCGATGGCGACTGTGCCGTATGGCACAACCACTGGATGGCCGGAGGCAACGAGGTCACCTGGGATATGGTCCACTATGATGTGCAGCTTATCGGAGGTATCGTCCTCCATCAGGGCAAGATCGCGGAGATGGCCACCGGTGAGGGAAAGACTCTTGTGGCTACGCTTCCTGTGTTCCTCAATGCCCTTGCCGGCAAAGGTGTGCACGTGGTGACAGTCAACGACTATCTTTCCAAACGAGATTCGGAGTGGATGGGGCCGCTCTATATGTTCCACGGACTTTCAGTGGACTGCATCGACAAGCATCAGCCGAACAGCGAGGCCCGCAAGAAGGCCTACCGCTGCGACATAACTTTCGGTACGAACAACGAGTTCGGTTTCGACTACCTGCGAGACAATATGGCTGTCTCCCAGAATGACCTGGTACAGCGCAAGCATCATTATGCCATTGTCGATGAGGTCGATTCGGTGCTTATCGATGATGCGCGTACCCCTCTGATCATATCCGGACCTGTTCCGAAGGGGGATGACCAGCAGTTCATGGAGTTCAGACCGTATGTCGAGAAACTTGTGGCCAACCAGAGGACTTTGGTGACCAGCACTCTCAACGAGGCGAAGAAGCTGATAGCGGCAGGCGATGAACGCGAGGGAGGCAAGCTGCTCCTGAGGGCGTACAAAGGACTTCCGAAATACAAGCCGCTCATCAAGTTCCTGAGCGAACCGGGAATGAAGCAGCTTCTCCAGAGGGTCGAGAACTTCTATATGCAGGACAACGAGCGGGAGATGCACGTCGTGACGGACCCTCTGTATTTCGTCATAAACGAGAAGCAGCATTCTGTCGAGATGACCGACAACGGCCACGACCTGCTCAGCGGCTCCCTTTCCGATCCTAATTTCTTCATTCTTCCGGATGTCGGCTCCGCGATTGCCGATGTCGAGAAGAGTGACCTTTCCGCCGAGGACAAGAGGGTGAAGAAGGATGAGATCATGGCGGATTTTTCCCTGAAGTCGGAGCGTGTACATACGGTCAACCAGCTGCTCAAGGCATATGCGATGTTCGAGAAGGATGTCGACTATGTGATAATGGACAACAAGGTCAAGATTGTCGATGAGCAGACGGGCCGTATTATGGAAGGACGCCGGTGGAGCGACGGGCTGCATCAGGCGGTCGAGGCCAAGGAGAATGTGAAGGTGGAGGCTGCCACACAGACTTTCGCGACCATCACCCTCCAGAACTACTTCCGTATGTATCACAAGCTCGCCGGTATGACCGGTACGGCTGAGACAGAGGCCGGGGAGTTCTGGTCCATCTACAAGCTGGATGTCGTAGTCATTCCGACGAACAGGCCGATAGCGCGTATAGACAACGATGACCTCATCTACAAGACCAAGAAGGCGAAGTACGAGGCTGTCATCAACAAGATAGTCGAACTTATCGGGGAAGGACGTCCTGTGCTTGTGGGCACTACTGATGTGGAGACATCGGAGCTCCTGAGCAGGATGCTGAAACTCAGGGGCATACCTCATCAGGTCCTGAATGCGAAGGAGCACGCCCGTGAGGCGGAGATCGTCGCCCGCGCAGGACAGAAGAGCACGGTGACCATAGCGACGAATATGGCCGGACGAGGTACTGATATCAAGCTGTCCGAAGAGGTGAGAAAGGCGGGCGGTCTTGCTATCATAGGAACGGAGCGTCACGACAGCCGCCGCGTGGACCGTCAGCTCAGAGGACGTGCCGGCCGTCAGGGCGATCCAGGTTCATCCACATTCTACGTATCCCTTGAAGACAAGCTGATGCGTCTTTTCGGATCGGAGAGGATAGCGTCTGTCGTGGACAAGCTTGGAATGGAGGAAAACGAGGCTCTGGAGTCATCGATGCTGTCCAAATCCATCGAGAGGGCACAGAAGAAGGTGGAGGAGAACAACTTCGGTATCCGTAAGAGACTCCTGGAGTATGATGATGTGATGAATTCCCAGAGGGAAGTCATATATACGAGGAGGCGCAATGCCCTGTCAGGCGAGAGGGTCGAGATCGATGTGATGAATATGATGCAGGATATGGCCGATATTCTGGCCGAGAATGCAGAGAGCTACGATTACGAATCCTTCGCCGATTATGTGATGAGGGCTCTTTCCATTGACCTCGGGTTCGATGAGGAGTTCTTCAGCAAGGCAAAGCAGGATGATATCGCCGGGAAGCTCTTCCAGAATATGCTCGATGTCTACAGACGCCGTATGGATACCATGACCCAGAGGGCATATCCTGTCATCAAGGAAGTGTTCGAGAAACAGAGCGCCATCTACAAGAACATTGCGATCCCTATCTCTGACGGCCGCAAGCAGCTTGTGCTTTCGGTCAATCTGGAGAAGGCGTACGAGACCGAGGGCAAGGAGATTGCCAGGGCTTTGACCAAGGCTATCACCCTGTACCAGATCGATGACCACTGGAAGGAGCATCTCCGCGATATGGATGACCTCAAGCAGTCTGTGCAGAATGCAACCTACGAGCAGAAGGATCCGCTGCTTATCTATAAGCTTGAAAGTTTCAACCTCTTCAAGAATATGCTGGAGGCATTGAGCAAGGATATCCTTTCATTCCTGTTCAGGGCACATATACCTCTGAGGGATGCCTCCGAGGCTCGGCCTGCACCTGCTCCTCAGCAGCGCAGACCTGATATGAGCAGGATGCAGACAAGCAGGACCGACCTCGTCACCAACGGCGGGGAGCCTAAGAGCAAGATGCCGGTGCACGTGGAGAAGACTGTAGGGAGAAACGACCCTTGCCCTTGCGGGTCAGGAAAGAAATACAAGAACTGTCACGGCCGCGGCCTGTAGTCCTGTCTTCCTGCCGCCCCTTGTCACCATAGGCCCCTCCCTGCCATCAGAGGCCCGCCCTGTCACCATAGGCGCAGCGAAGGATCTGAAACAGGCTGCCGCCCCTGTCACCATAGGCGCAGCGAAGGATCTGAAACAACAGAAAGTAAAGAATAACATATAAAAGAAAACATATATGGCAAAGGTAGAGCAGACAGTGAACGTCAATTCCGTCAGCCGCATTTCAGCCGGGACATTCTTCAAAGGCGAGATCAGTTCCCCTTATGATCTGAGGGTTGATGGAGGTTTTGAGGGGAAGCTGTATTCAAAAGGCAGAGTGGTCGTAGGAGAATCCGCCAAGGTCGGAGGAGAGATGATATGTGACAACGTGGATCTCTGGGGGGCTGTAAAAGGAGACCTGTATGTCAAGGATACCCTCTCTCTGAAGAGCGGCTGCACAATGGAGGGCAGTATCAATGTCAGGAAACTTATCGTGGAGCTGGGGGCTTCCTTCAACGGTACCTGCAAGATGATTACAGAGGAGGAGTTCGACAAGGTGGTGGCATCCGAGGAACTCGCCAAGGTCCTCAATGCAGGACAGAACCGTACGGATCAGCAGGCCAGACCGAAGAAGTAAGGCACGCACTGGCTGTACCTGCAGAAGAATATGTGAATCTGCCTTGGCAGATAAATTATACAATGGGGATGTTCTGGTTTTGACAGCATCTGACATTGGACAGTAAGCACGTCGGGCGTCGGTGGTTTGCCCGTTAATCTCAGCCACCGAACAATTAGTTGGCAACAACAATTATGCACTCGCTGCGTAATCTACCAAGTAGATTAGCTTAATCGCCGGCCGCCAAGGCTGCGGTCGCGACGAGTATCCCTCCGGGCTTTAGGCCGGTTATGTCCGGAATATGGGGTATCATCCAAACCGGATGCACAGGGGGACTCCTTTAAACCCTGCCAAGACTCAAAGGATAAGCTGGCACTGGCCTGTCTTCCGGCATCTGCCAGCCGACAACCAAAGAAAGACTAAACGTGTAGAAAGCTGCCTGGTGCGGTGTTTGGACGGCGGTTCGAGTCCGCCCATCTCCACCACAATATGCGGGGCTGACTATAAAGCCCTTCGGACTGCCTCCCTTCTGCAGAGGGGAGGCAGTTTCAGCAAAAACTTCACTATATTGACAGGCGTGGTGTCCCCGTCCGCTTCTTGATTCCGCTTCTTGATTCTACCTCCCGGGCGCATATCTCCACGGAATAGCCGAGATATGCACTGCCGACCCTCGATATACGCTCTGGGTGGCATCATCGGGGCGCATATCTCCACGGAATAGCCGAGATATGCACCGCCGACCCTCAATATACGCTCCCAGAGGCATCAGCAAGGAGCATATCTCCGGAGATGTGTACGGGGGAGAACAGTGTGCATAGAACAATAAGGAGCGAGATGCTGAATAAGGAAACGAGACGGGCAGGACAAGGTGCGGAATGATGGAGAGGTCAGGGCAAGGCGAAGACGGATGGGGCTATGGAGTAGCTGGCGCCGGACATCACCGGTGGCTGCCAATGTGGAGAACGAATGTGGTGCTCCAGATCCTTCACTCCGCCTCCGGCTGTGTTCAGGTTGACAAGAGACAGGCTTCGTTCAGGATGGGACAGCAAACCGCGAACAAGCCCCATTTGTATCTTGTTAAAAGACAGGTTGCTACAAAATATCGTTGTTCTCAGTCCCCTGCCAGTTCAGGGCATCAATCCGTCCGAGACAACAAAGTTAAGAACACATACTTTTCACAGCGATCCGGAATCACCTGAATAAGACCAGGTCAGAGCCAGTCGAATTTCAGATGTCTGAAGATTATAGACCTCCCAAAGTCTCTTCTACCATTTTCCTTTCGAACCCCAGAACTCTGGAAATCTGATATGCATTCGCTTTGTACTTGATTTTCAGAATTTTAATCATCTTTATTCTTTCTTTTGCATCAAGGATAGACAGATTTTTGTTATACCACTTCTGAGATAAGGCGGATGCTATATTCATTATTTCCGAATCCTGAAATGTATGTCCGGAATATGCAAGTTCATATTCCATTGCCGCATAGTTTATTCTGGCAATAAACCGGGACATTACCTCTCTGGAATTATCGTATATTTTTTCGACGAGTTTTCTGTTGATAAATGTCTCCGGGATTATATTGCCATCTTTTGATATGTATATCTTGCTGCCGGTCATATCCGTATGAGTCCCCAGAAGCTCTTTTAACCCCTTTTTGGGGAATGAAGAAGCCGGCTTCGCTCCGGCAGGAGGGGTGAAGCGGTTGAAATAACAATTATAGCTTGACCATCTGTATTGATCAGCATTGCCGGTGATTCCTGCTTCAACAGGATTACGCATAATATAAGCAATGCAGTGCCTTAAATACTGTATTGAATCAATTTCTTTTACAGAGATTTCTATATTCCTGAAAATTTCTTCCGATTGATGTTCCGCATTGAAGTATCTGGAGTAAGTGATTTTGAATCGTTGTATAAATCTTGTTACATTATCCTTTGATGTAGAACATACGGCAAAATGTACGTGGTTTGACATCATACAATAAGTTAGAATGTCTATTTTCAGTGCGTAAGCAGCGACAGCACATATATTGATCGCCTTATTGTAATCCTGCTCGTTGATGTACAGACTGCTTTCCTTCCCCTTCGTTGAAATATGGAACAACTTGGTCTTTTTTTCATCTTCGTGGGGACATTGCGTTAAATTTTCATCATTCATATCTCTTCCTCCAATTTGTGCCCAAGAACGGAATAATTATCCGTTTTCACAAATTATGATGGAAAACACCACTGGAGTGCTGTAAAATCAGTATTTTCTTTCAAATTTGATGTCATTATTCTTGAGATATGCACCACCGCCCCTTGATATATGATCTGAGAGGCATCATCAGGGAGCATATCTCCACGGAATATCCGAGATATGCGCCGCTGACACCTATTTCAGGAAGGTCCGGATGAGCCGGTCTTTCAACGGTGTAAATGGCTGGTAACGCATCGGGAGATCAAGCCAGGTTGGCTTGTCGACGATGCTCTTGAGGTGAGAGAAAGTCTCGAAACCGTATCTGCCGTGATATCGTCCCATTCCGCTTTCTCCGACCCCGCCGAACGGCATTTCCTCCGTGGCGAGGTGGATGATGGTGTCGTTGATGCAGCCTCCTCCGAAATGCACCCTGCGGAGCAGATCCCTTTTCAGATACCTGTCCCCGGTAAAGATGTAGGTTGCCAGCGGTCTTGGATTGCGGTCGATATATTCCACAGCATCATTGATGTCAGAATATGGGATGACAGGCAGCAGAGGCCCGAATATCTCATCTGCCATAACGGCCTCCTGACCTTCCATTCCTGCTACGGCTGGCTGCCCTGCAGTATGGTCCGCGTTGTTCCCGGAACCGATGTCGGCGAAATCTGTAGAGCCAGGAATGTCGTTGCTGGAAGGGAAGCCGTGCCGGCCTGATGATCCGATGATTTCCGGGGACAGGCGCACTATAGTCGGTTCTATCTTGAGTCTGTCCGGGTCGGTTCTTCCTCCGAAACAGATCCCTTCGTGCCCGTTCTGCCCGTTCCCGGCCAGCCTGCAGCCGTCAATGAGTGCCGATAGCCTGTCAAAATGCTTCCTGTTGATGATATGTCCGTAATTGTCATTCGCCAGGGCATCGAAGCCGTACATTAGAAGGGTCTCTTCCTTGCACATTTCGATGAATCTGTCAATGATGCCGGTATGAGCCAGTACATAGTCCGGAGCGACACAGGTCTGCCCGCAGTTGAGGAACTTCCCGAAGACTATCCTTCTGGCACTAACCCTTATGTCTGCCGTACTGTCCACTATTACGGGGCTTTTGCCGCCCAGCTCCAGGGTTACCGGGGTGAGGTGCTCAGCAGCCTTGGACATTACCAGGCGTCCCACGGTCTTGCTTCCCGTGAAGAAGATATAGTCGAATTTCTGCTCCAGAAGTCCCGAGTTCACATCCCTTCCGCCTTCGACAACAGCCGCGTGTCCCGGATCGAATACTTCTGAAACGAGCCTGGCAATGATGCTGCTTGTGGCAGGGGAGTATGCACTCGGTTTGATGATGGCTGTGTTACCTGCCGCTATGGCGCTGACAAGAGGTGAGATGCAGAGCAGGAAAGGATAGTTCCACGGGCTCATTATCAGTACGTTGCCGTATGGTTCCGGGATTATGTACGACCTGGCTGGAAACTGGGCGAGGGGAGTCCGCACCCGGTGTTTCCTGCTCCATCTCCGGATGTTGTCCAATGCATTTGAAAGTCCGGAAAGTGCCATCCCTGTTTCGCACATATAGCTTTCCACAGAGCTTTTGCCGAGATCTTCTTTCAGGGCGGCCTCGATCTCCGGTTCCATCTTCGTTATGGCGGAGCGAAGCCTCTTAAGTGCATCTGTCCTGTATTCAATGGAGAAAGTCTTTCCGCTGCGGAAGAATTCTCTCTGTCTTTCAACAATATCCCTTACCATATTCTATTGGAATACATCCTGCCAAAGATAGTGAAACTTGCCCATAAACGTACGGACCTGTAACAGATCTGAAGTCATATCTACGGTATCTGTGAGGTACCTGATGTCTCTGATCTTGCGGCCAAGTATGCACTCGAAGCCTTCGTGTTCCGGAGTGAAACCGTAATAAGTTATCTCCCACAAGCATTTGGCAGCAATCTCTTCTATCGGGAGGTTTACATTCTTGCCGATTACTATTTCCTTGTCGAGCGCATCTTCCCAGTCATCACCGTCAAGATGGAATACCCCTATCCACTGTTTGTCTCCGTATCCCTTTCCGCTCCACCCGACTGTGGCCTCTCCCTTGAAATTTTCGCTCGGCTTCATATTCCGGAGAATATCATATGCCTCCCTGTATTCATAGATACTGTCAAGGTGTTTCTCTTCTGTCTTCTCTATGAATGGCACAAGACTTTCAAAGTCCACTTTGCTTATCAGCTCCTTTAATGTCATAAAACAATAGGCGAATCTACATTAAATTTCAATACTCAGGTCCCATTTATCGTAATCACTGTGTCAAGAAAACCCTCCAATTCCCTTCCTTCTCTCCACGCTCGACATACTTTTTAGAAATCAGCTGATTCAGCAGTTTCTGAATAGCAGTTACACTGATACCTGTTTCCTCTTTCATATCCGCAAGAGTCAGAGAAGGTTCTGTTTGCATAGCATTCAGAATCTTTGTATAATTGGGGGTTCGGAATGCAATGCGTTCTCCATCATACCACCACACATTTTCATTCTTTTCACTTACAAACAACACATCGTTATAAACCTCCGTTGCAACCAAATCATTGAAATATTTCAAGAGCGGACGAATTTCCTTAATTGTTGCGTGAGCGCCATCGCCAGGGACAGGGCCTACTTCGAGGTCGGTTTGATGCAGGGCATCCAGATATTCACTCTTTTTGCGACTGCGAACAACGACCATTGGGTAATTATGGCGGGTTAGAATAAAGTTTACCATCAGTCGGGCAATACGACCATTCCCATCCTCAAAGGGGTGAATGCGTATATAGCGGTAATGGAACAACGCAGCTAACTCAACTGGAGAGAGTTTTCCTTCCTGTTCTGCCTTGTTATACCAATCTACCAAGTCAGCCATTAGGCTGGGCGTCTCTTCTGGCGAAGCATACTCAAACCTGTCACCGTATCGTGTAATGACACTATTGGGTCTTGTCTTATACTGACCAGCGTGTATTACATAACTTGCCTGCACGCCACCTGGAAGATTATGATATACCGTGTAATCTTCACGAAGTAGAGTCTTATGTAAAGTTCTGATAAAATTCTGAGTCAAAGGAGTTTCTTTCACTCTCGCCGCTTCCGTCATCATACGAAGGCCAACGTTGCTTGCTGTCATCTCTTGCACATCACGCACATCAGCCTCGCCAATCACTTTCCCGAAGAGCAACAAAATTTCCGTTTGACCATAGGTCAGTGTATTACCCTCGATGTGGTTGCTGTTGTAGTTGAAGTCCACTGTAAAACGACGGCTAAGCCTTTCTCTGTCCTTATCGGATAATGGTTGTAATTCCTGCCACGCAGCCAATGCTTTCTTAATATTTAGGTATTTCATACGCCTGAACATTTATTATCAGTAATGCGAATGTACAAAAGTTTTTAATATGGTTGTATAGATACAACCTTTTTAATAGGTCAGAGAAGCGTATTGTATCGGTTGCATCCCCTCTGACAACAAATGACAGTTTCCGGCATTGTACTCATTCTCGAAACCGAAATCCACTGTGTATAATGTGCCGCGATCAAGTTCGTATTCCCGTGTGCATACAGGGATTCCGGGCAATCTGGAATTTTCCTGAACTCGTCATTGAACAGAGCCTCAGAGTGAGTGATGGCTTTCATCTGTATATTTCTCGTACGGCACTTCGTTAAAATCCCGCCAACTTGATTGCAATCCTGGCACAGGCCTCGGCGTCGGCTAAGGCGTGGTGATGATGTTTCAGATCGTATCCGCAGTATTGCGCGACGGTCTGCAGCTGGTGGTTCGGAAGCCTGTTGCCTAAAACGGCTCTCGATGCCCTGCAGGTGCAGTAAAACCGGTAGCCAGGATAGGTCATTCCGTATGCACCGAAGACCGCTTTCAGACAGCCCTCGTCGAAAGGGCTGTTATGGGCGACCAATGGCAGATCCCCTATGAGTACACGGACTTTTTCCCATACTTCAGGGAATGCCGGTGCCGTCCTTGTCGAATCCGCCGTCAATCCGTGGATTCGCGTGTTCCAATACGAATAATAGTCCGGTACAGGATGGATAAGGCTGTAAAACGTGTCCACTATCTTGTTGTCATTTACAATGACGACCCCGACGCTGCACACGCTGGAACGGCATTGGTTGGCCGTCTCGAAATCTATTGCCGCAAAGTCCTTCATAGTGTCTGGCGTTTCCGTATCTGTCAGTTCATTTTTATGCAAAAATATCAATATAATTCTTTATATCGCGGTCGTGGTAAAGAAATTTCACCGCTGTTTCACATACCGCCATACGGCGGCCGTCTTCTTCAGGCCATATATCATTGTGCGAAGCAAAAGCCGTGACTGAATTATACAGATTCCAGACTGTCATACTGGCCAGAGTGGTCGCGGCATTGTTCCTGTCAATGTCATAGCCCCTGGCGGTATATTCCTGCAATTCTTTTCGATAGGGGGCGACTTCCTCTACCTTATGTGCATCCAGCCCGAACTTTTCCAGAAATGTGGACACATATTTCAGCTCCTGCATAGAAGCCCTTGTATTCATTGCCTGTATGGCTGCATTTCTGAATTTATGGAAACCCCTGTTCATAATCTTCGAACCAGGAAGAGCCAGCATTTTGTTCACTTGCTCTGTAGCAAGTGAATTTATCATAGCGTCGCGTGAAGGCACCCTCTCTATCTGGCCGTTGGAGCAGATGAGTCTTTCATAGTAATGTCCCAGCTCGATTTCTCCCGGATTCCATTTCAAATAAATGGAATTGGTCAGAAAATCTTCGCCATCGATAATTGTTGATATTTCAGGAATTTCATTGTCAAGCACAATCGAGAATCCGACTCCGGTATCCGAACCTATCATGCAGGAACGCGACGAATAACCGTTTCTGTCTATGAACATTTCGGCAAGATCAAAGAATGCTTCTGCCGTTATAAGTTCTCCCTTCAAGGGGACAGCCTTTGTAATCCGCCTTGTATTCCTGTCCCCGACTATTGCGAGACGCAGAGGTCTTGAGATGGAATTTGCCGAAGCCAGATAGTTCCTGAAATTCCTGATGCCTGTCTCACCGGATGCCGTTTCGACTGCCTTTGACTGGAGACTCCGTATCTGCTGATCCTGCCGGAATCGCTTTTCATCATAAAACACATCACCTTCAACGCCGAGATCATAGTAAAGCCTGATACCGACCGTACCCCTCCTGTGTTTGGTAAACACCGCATACCTGGATGAATACACATTTTTCGGATTTTCAAGCCGCAGTTCCATCATAGCTGTAATATAATGCTTGAGCCTGTTGGACCCTATGAAATTCCCGTTTTTGGTTACCTGCTGGATTATCAGGAATGTAGTGTTAACGCTAATATCATTATGTTCCTCATTCTGTTCCTTGAGCAAAGACAGCAACAGGCTTTCTGCTCTTTTCAAAGTAATGTTTTCCTCTTCTTGAAATATCCAAGAGATTGGAACAAGAGTATTGACTGACCACATCATTGTCCGAACTGAATGATGAAAACGGCACATATTCTGACGCGGGCACTGAAAAAGTCCTCGTAGAGGTCAGAGAAATTATCCGGGCAATGTCCATCAATTTGGATGTTTCCCGGATTTTTCGTGACATATATTCGATAATCGATGTTTCTTTTATCCATCTGTTTTCCATTCTATTGCTCATCGTGTATCGGATAATTTTATTGCCTCTGCTTGCAGATTGAATGGCAACTCTCAAACGACGTAAGTCTGTCGGGTATTTGAAAATCCTGTTACGACACGAAAGTTCGAATGTGGTAGACAATGCGAGTTATGTCTTAAAAACGGTTATAATACCCGTATTAGTAATAGAGTTGTTAGTAATAAAATTATTACTTATATTTGTGCTGTATAACTCTTGCGAATATATGGAAAATAAACCTTTCATATTCGGTGTTGCGACTTCCGGAGATAATTTTACCGACAGGGAGAAGGAAACGGAACGTCTGCTGTTGAATTTCCGGCATGGTGTCAATACCGTGCTGATTTCGCCTCGTCGCTGGGGTAAGACTTCTTTGGTGCAGAAGGTGTCTCGCCTGGCACAGTCCGATAATTTGAAAATCGTTTATATCGACATTTTCTCGTGCCGTAGTGACCGGGATTTTTACGATGCTTTTGCGTCTGCAGTTCTCAAACAGACCTCCTCGAAGGTGGATGAATGGCTTGAGAATATCAAATTATTCCTTTCACGTATCAGTCCCAAAATCTCGATAGGGCTGGACCCGATGACGGATTTTTCCATATCGCTCGAACTGAATCCCAAGAGCAGCGACATTGACGAAATCCTGCAACTTCCCGAAAAGATAGCGCAGAAAAAAGGTTATAATATTGTCATCTGCATCGACGAATTCCAGCAGATCGCCGAGTTCAAGGATTCCAAGACATTTCAGAAACGGTTGCGCACTGTGTGGCAGCTACAAAAGTCGGTATCCTATTGTCTGTTCGGCAGCAAGAAACATCTGATGAACGAACTGTTCGAGAAAAAGAGCCTGCCGTTTTACAAGTTCGGTGACGCCATCTATTTACAAAAGATAGGCACGCCGGATTGGATCGACTACATCTGCGGCCGTTTCGAGGCCACGGGCAAACAGATCTCGGAAGATCTGGCCGAAAAGATTTGTCAAAGGGTGGACAATCATTCCTCGTATGTACAGCAGTTGGCATGGCTGGTATGGATTCATACGGACAAAGTCGCAACGGAGCAGGATTTCGAGGAAGCGTACCAAGATATTATCGACCAGAATACGCCGCTGTTCGAGAAACAAACCGAGAGCCTTACTACCTATCAGATGAATTTCCTGCGAGCTGTCATAGACGGGGTTCACAGTGAGTTTACCACGCAGGAGGTTTTGCGGAAATACCAGCTCGGCTCGTCGGCCAATGTCAGCATTGTAAAGCGGGCGTTGGTCAAGAAAGAGCTTATCGAGATTGAGAAACGCCAAGTGGTAATTCCCGATCCGGTAATGAAAGAGTGGCTGAAGCGGGAGTTGCACGGAGTATGGGGGCATTAAATATTGCCGGTTGGAATCGGCTGCACAGGCTGGTTTCCTCTACTCAAAAATCTATAAGTTTTCTTGTTAAGTTTGGTTATTCATATTTGTCTTGGATGAAGTGCGTCCGCATTCTCGGTTCATATTCCGGCTTGCGAACGCCGTTCTTCCGTCCGCTTTCAATGCA
>JADIMI010000031.1 GCA_017694845.1 Candidatus Cryptobacteroides intestinavium | reverse complement strand
CAGGTCTGCAAAACCTGCTACAGCAGTTCGATTCTGCTTGGCACCTCGACTTATTGGTTATTAGTTTTAGTGTTATTAATTATGTGGTTAGTATGAGGTGCCCCTCGTGAGAGGCGCGTCTCATTTGTTTTTATATACCCTTCTCTATGAATTTCTCCAGACTGCTGTATACAAGATGTACAGGAAGTCCCATAACCGTATAGAAGGACCCTCTGATTCCCGTGACACCGACATAGCCTATCCATTCCTGTATGCCGTACGCCCCGGCTTTGTCAAACGGCCTGAAATTCCTGATATAATAGCTGATCTCCTCTTCGGAAAGATCCTTGAAGTGTACAACAGCGGTATCCGAGAATGTCTCCTTGTCTGCGCGGTCGCGTATTGTGACGGCGGTGATGACTTCGTGTCCTTTCCCTGACAGGAGCCGCAGCATACGGGCTGCATCTTCTGCCTTTTCCGTGTCATTCCCTCCTTTCGGCTTGCCGAGAACCTCGTTTCCGCACAGGACGAGGGTATCTGCAGTTATGAGTATCTCATCATTGCCGAGCGGCCTGTGGAATCCGGCCGACTTGCCTTCTGACATTGCTGCAGGTATCTGCCTGTGAGGAATATCATTGCTGCAGTTTTCCTTGAAATAGTTGACAGTATCTACCTCGAATTCAATGTCAAGCCCTGCAAGCAGCTCCCTTCGTCTCGGAGAGCCGCTCGCAAGGATTATCCTTTTGCCTTTATTGTTCATTTTTATGATGTGACAGATGTTCTTCCGTTCCGCATTATGCTGCCTTGAGGCCCGGTTGGAGAGTCAGAACCGCTGTTCATAGAGGGATATGTCCAGCTGCCAGGTGCCCTGGAGCTTCATCACTTTCTCTATAGTGTTGCGGGCCAGTCTTTTCCCTCCTGCACAGGGAGAAATGTAGTCTGCGGCTTCAAGTGCTTCAGATACAGCGTCAGAAGGGCAGACGCCTACCCCGCAGGCCAGCATCACAGGTATATCCGGAATGTCATCCCCGAAATACATCACTTCCTCCGGCGAGAGGGAGTGCCTGGTGCAGAAGTCATTGAAATCCTTGATCTTGTCCCTTGACCCGAGATAGACATCTTCCGGAGCGACTCCGCATGTGAGAAACCTTTTCCGGATGCTCTCCGCACGTCCCCCCGTGATAATGGCCAGGTGGTAGCCGTGCATCGAAGCCATTCTGAAGGCAAAGCCATCCTTTGAATCGAACGTGCGGAACAGTTCGCCTGAAGAATGCGCCAGAATGCCTCCGTCTGTCAGCACCCCATCCACATCGAAGGCGAATGCCCGGATCTTTTTCCAGGCACTCTCATCAAGTCCCCGGCCGGACGGGACCGATATCTGCCTGCCGGCATCGGTCTCTCCGATACAGCAGCTGCTTTTTCCGTTGTCAGGCATACCGGTTATGATTTGGCTCCGTTCCCGCTGCCTCCGATATGGAATGTGGCCTTGGGTTCACCGAGGTCGATAGGGCCGTTGGCCGCCTCGTACTTGCTTATGTTGTCCTGGAGGGCGAGCAGCAGTCTCTTGGCTGTCGCCGGGGTCATGATGATCCGGCTTACGAGCTCCGCTTTCGGCATTCCGGGAAGGGCGGCGGCGAAATCCGTGATGACCTCGTTTTTGGAATGGGTGATAATGGCAAGGTTGGAATATGTGCCTTTGGCGATATCCTGCTTTATGTCAAGGCTCAGGACTTTTCCGTTATTGTTGTTGTCCATAGATATGTGTTTTTACTTTCCGTCAGTTTAACAGTCCGTTTACATCGTACAAATATACGGATTATTTCAGTCTTTTCCGGACAGACGTACAAATTTTTATGAAATTCATTATATTTGCAGGCTATTGTGCGTAAAAGAAATTGATTATGGAACTTTCTGCTAAATACAATCCGGCCGAGACGGAGGACAAGTGGTATGCCTGGTGGCTGGAGAACAAATTTTTCCATTCCGAACCGGATGAGAGAGAGCCTTATACCATAGTGATCCCGCCGCCTAACGTGACGGGGATCCTGCATATGGGGCACGTGCTCAACAATACCCTGAATGATGTCCTTGTCCGCAAGGCAAGGATGGATGGGAAGAACGCCTGCTGGGTCCCGGGTACCGACCACGCTTCCATTGCCACCGAAAGCAAGGTGGTCGCCAAGCTCAGGGAGCAGGGTATCAGCAAGGAGGATATCACAAGGGAGGAGTTCCTGCGTCACGCCTGGGAATGGAAGGAGAAGCACGGAGGGATAATACTCAGCCAGCTGCGCAAGCTCGGAGCTTCGTGCGACTGGGACAGGACCAGGTTCACAATGGATCCGGACCTCAGTGAAGCCGTCATCAATACTTTCGTATATTTCTATGAAAAGGGTTATATATACAGGGGAGTGAGGATGGTTAACTGGGATCCGGTGGGACTTACAGCAGTGAGCGATGAGGAGGTCATACACAGGGATACTACCAGCAAGTTCTATCATCTCAGATATTTCATATCGGACGGTAACGGAAATCCGACGGAAGATTTCCTGACGATCGCCACGACGCGTCCGGAGACTATAATGGCCGATGCCGCGATCTGCGTGAACCCGGCAGATGAGCGTTATCACTGGCTCAGGGGGAAAAAAGTGCTCATCCCGCTCATCAACAAGGAAATACCTGTCATTGAAGACAGCTATGTCGAGATGGACTTCGGTACCGGCTGCCTGAAGGTGACCCCGGCCCATGATGTCAACGACTATGAGATCGGAATGAGGCATAATCTGCCTGTGCTGGATATCATAGATGATCACGGCCGTCTGAACGAGAAGGCTCTGATCCTTGTAGGGGAGGACCGTTTCGAGGCAAGGCGCAAGATCGAGAAGATGCTTGAGGATGCCGGCAATCTGGTCAAGGTGGAGGACTATACTTCACCGGTGGGATATTCGGAAAGGACCAACGCCGTTATAGAGCCGAGGCTGTCGATGCAGTGGTTCCTGAAGATGGATGCCCTTGCAAAGGATGCCCTGGAGTCTGTCGAGAGCGGCAAGGTCAGGCTGATCCCTGACAAGTACCGCAATACATACCGCCACTGGATGGAGAACGTGCATGACTGGTGCATATCCCGCCAGCTCTGGTGGGGGCAGCAGATACCTGCATATTATCTGCCTGATGGAAGATATGTAGTGGCTCCGACTGCGGAAGAGGCTCTCGCCAAGGCAAAGGAACTTGACGGCAGTGTCACCGCGGCTGACCTGAAGCAGGATGAGGATGTCCTTGACACCTGGTTCTCGTCATGGCTGTGGCCTGTTTCCGTGTTCGACCCGGAAATGCCGGGACATCCGGACCACACACCGAACAGGGACCTTGCTTACTACTATCCGACCAATGACCTTGTGACCGGTCCGGATATCCTTTTCTTCTGGGTGGCGAGGATGATTATGGCCGGCAATGAATTTATGAAGGATGTGCCTTTCCATAATGTATATCTTACCGGTATTGTCAGGGACAAGCAGGGAAGGAAGATGTCCAAGACTCTGGGCAATTCTCCCGATCCGCTTGATCTGATAGCTAAATACGGTGCGGATGGAGTGCGTCTCGGAATGCTCCTGTGCACATCCGCCGGAAATGACATACTGTTCGATGAATCCCAGGTGGAACAGGGAAGGAATTTCTGCAACAAGATATGGAACGCCTTCCGTCTCGTGTCGCTCTGGAATGTCGATGAAGGGGCCGAGCAGTCTGAAGCCGCGGCGATTGCGGTCAAATGGTTCCGCAGCAGGCTTGATGAGGCTCTCGAGACAATGGAGGACCATTACAGCAAGTTCCGCCTTTCCGATGCCCTGATGGGCATATACAGACTGTTCTGGGATGACTTCTGTGCATGGTATCTTGAACTGGTCAAGCCTGCCTACGGTGCGGGGATCGACCGTGCGACCTACGATGCCACGATCGGATTCTTTGACTCGTTGCTGAAGATGATACATCCGTTCATGCCGTTCATTACGGAAGAACTGTGGCACAGCCTTGCCCCGCGTAAGGACAGGGAGACCATAATGCTTCAGCGGATGCCGCAGCCGTGTGCATTCGACAGAGGGATCATTTCCGATTTTGCAATGGCGGAGGAGGCGGTAGTGGCTGTAAGGGCTATCAGGCAGCAGAAGAATATCTCTCAGAAGGAGCCGCTGAACCTTCGTATATATGGTGAATTCCCGGCCGATGTGCTTCCGGCAGTGGTCAAGCTGGCAAATGTCGGTGCCGTCGAATATGTGGACGGGACGGCTTCTGCAGGAGCCGAGATACCGTTCATGGTCAGGACTGTGAAGATGTCTGTCCCGGCGGAGGGTCTTGTGGATACGGCAAAGGAGAGGGAGAAGCTCGAGGCTGACCTCAAGTATCAGGAGGAGTTCCTCGCGATAGTGCGCAGGAAACTCTCCAATGAGAAATTTGTGAACGGAGCCCCGGAGAAAGTTGTTGCGGCCGAGCGCAAGAAGGAGGCGGATGCCATATCCAAGATAGAAAGCATAAAGGCATCAATCGCGGCTCTGGCTTAGGCGGGGCGGAAAGTCTTTCTGACAGGGAATAAAAACAGTACGGAGTATGCGTTCAGAACTTGAACTTGCAGTAAGATATTATGAGACAGACCAGATGGGGATAGTCCATCATTCGAACTATATCAGGTATTTCGAATGCGGACGTTCCGATATGATGGCAAAGTACGGGCTTCCGATCGAGAAGATCGAAGAGGAAGGCGTGATGCTGCCTGTCGTGTCTGTGGAGTGCAGATACAAGAGGTCTGCTGTGATGGGTGATATTTTAAGGATAGTCTCCAGAATCGACAGGGTCCCTCTTGCAAAGCTGGTGGTAAAGAGCGAGGTCTATAACGGGAAAGGGGAACTGCTTGTCGAAGGGTCGGTGACTCTCGGGTTCATTGACTCGAAGACGAGACATCCGGTGAGATGTCCGGAAAAACTGGCGGAGATAATAAAAGCGAATATAGACAACGACTGACATTATTAACTTGGATCCTGTCCACCGGGCGGATCCGGATAAAACTACTGATTTATGATACAGCCAATGGTGTTTGGCCTGGGCGGATGGGAGATACTTATCATAGCCCTGGTGATTCTTTTGATTTTCGGCGGAGCGAAGATCCCAGAACTGATGAAAGGCCTTGGAAAAGGTATAAAGAATTTCAAGGAAGGGATCAAGGAAGGAGATGAAGAGAACAAGGGCGGTGAGGCCCGTCAGATAACTGATAAAAAGGACGAGGATAAGTGATATCTATCAACTCTTTGACTGTCGCCTACGGAGGGTTCACCCTTCTGGACGACATCAATTTCCATATCAGTGAAAATGACAAGATAGGGCTTGTAGGCAAGAACGGAGCCGGCAAGTCGACGGTCCTGAAGCTGATCTGCGGTCTGCAGTCTCCGACTTCGGGCAGGGTGGCTATGACTTCCGGAACGAGGATCGGCTACCTGCCCCAGATTATGGAGCACCACAAGGGCAGGAGCGTGATCGATGAGGCGATGACTGCCTTCTCGGAACTGTTCGGGATGGAGGATGAGATACGGAGGATAACTGAAGAGCTGTCTTCGAGGGAGGATTATGAGTCTATGGAATATCAGGATCTGATTATCAGACTGAATGACCTGAATGATGCTCTGGCAATGAGGCAGACAGAGTCACCTCACGTACAGGCGGAAAGGACTCTGATGGGACTCGGCTTCAGGTACGATGAGCTGGGCAGGCCGACGGAGACATTCAGCCAGGGCTGGAATATGCGCATAGAGCTGGCGAAGATTCTGCTGTCGCGTCCGGATGTGCTGCTTCTGGATGAGCCGACCAACCATCTCGATATCGAGTCTATAGAATGGCTCGAAAGCTATCTGAAGGATTACAGGGGGGCGATGGTGCTCATTTCCCACGACAGGAAGTTCCTGGACAATACGACCAACAGGACAGTGGAGATAATGCTTGGTCATATCCACGACTACAAGGTCCCTTACAGCAGGTATATGGAACTGCGCAAGGAGAGGATTGCACAGCAGAAGGCTGCATACGAGAACCAGCAGAGGATGATCGAGAAGACCGAGGAGTTCATCGAGAAGTTCAGGTATAAGCCGACAAAATCCAACCAGGTGCAGTCCAGGGTGAAGGCTCTCGAGAAGCTCGAGAGGATCGAGGTCGATGATGAGGACAGGTCGGCATTGAGTGTCAAGTTCCCGCCGGCACCGCGTTCCGGAGATGTGGCTTTCAAGGCAGTCGGGCTGAAAGTCGGGTATGGAAGCAAAGTCGTCTTCTCGGATGCTGACATAGAGGTGCGCAGAGGAGAAAAAGTCGCTCTGGTCGGCCGTAACGGAGAAGGCAAGACCACGTTGATGAGGGTCATAATGCGTGAACTTGAACCTATGGCAGGGGAGGCCCGGACAGGGCATAATGTCAATATCGGATATTACGCCCAGAACCAGGAGGATATACTTGACAAGGAAGATACGGTATTCGGCACTCTGGACAGGATAGCGGTAGGGGATATCAGGACGAAGCTGCGTGACATTCTGGCCGCCTTCCTTTTCAAAGGGGAGGATATAGACAAGAAGGTCGCTGTCCTCAGCGGAGGCGAGCGCGCAAGGCTGGCTATGGCCAAGCTGATGCTCAAGCCATATAATCTTCTTGCACTTGACGAGCCGACAAACCATATGGATATCCGTTCCAAGGATATACTTAAACAGGCTTTGAAGGCATACGATGGAACGCTTATCGTGGTCTCCCACGACAGGGATTTCCTGGATGGCCTGGTCGACAAGCTGTATGAGTTCAGGGATGGCCGTGTGAAGGAGCATCTCGGAGGTGTAAGGGAATTCCTTGACAGCCGCAGGATAGAGAACCTGAATGAACTTGAACGGCATATCAAGGCAGAGACTCCTTCAAAGGAGAAAGATGAGAAGAAAACTGCCGCCAAGGAGGAATATCACTCAAAGAAGTTCATTTCGAAAGAAGAGCGGAAGATAAGGAACAGGATAGCGTATCTCGAGAAAGGTATCGGTGAGATAGAGAGTAAAATGAAGGAACTCGAAGCTGTCCTGGCCAGCCCGGGAGAAAAAGATGACATAATGGAGCTCACAAGGTCGTATCTTGAACACAAGAGGGATCTGGATGCTATGACAGAGGAATGGGCCTCTCTCGTGGAGACCCTTGATGAATAATGGTTGTTATGGAAGAAAATTCTAAAAGACAGTATCTCTATGGGATCCATCCCGTGCTCGAGGCACTCCGGGCAGGGAAAAAGTTTGACAGGATCCTTATCAAGCAGGGATTTGAAAGTCCGCTTTTCAGGGAACTGATGGAACTTGTCCAGAAGAATGGAGTGACATATCAGTTTGTTCCTGTGGAGAAACTGAACCATACCGTAAAGGGCGCGCATCAAGGCGTGATAGCGACTATCGCATCCGTTGACTATGTGCCGCTGGAGGAGATGGTGGATACTGCTCTCTCTGTAAGCGACAATCCTCTTTTTGTCATCCTGGATGGCGTGAGTGATGTCCGTAATCTCGGAGCGATAGCCAGGACACTGGAATGTGCCGGCGGAAGCGGTATCATTGTCCCTGCCAAAGGAGGGGCGGCCGTCAATGCAGATGCCATCAAGTCATCGGCGGGAGCCTTGATGAGGATCGGTATATGCAAGGTGCCTAATCTCAGGTATGCGGCCTATTATCTGAAGCAAAGCGGATTCAGCCTTGTTGCAGCTACGGAGAAGACGGATGTCATGATCTATGATGTGGATATGACAGGCCCGTGTGCCGTGATTATGGGGTCGGAAGGTAAAGGCATTTCACAGTCGATGCTGTCCCTGGCAGATTCAAAGGCTGCCATACCGATGGCCGGGGCGATATCCTCGCTCAATGTCTCGGCTGCGACATCCGTCGTGCTTTTCGAGGCCGTAAGACAGAGACTCGGTAAAAAAGAAGCAGAGTAAAACAAATGTATATGCGCAGATCAGCAGTTCTTGCAATAATCTTCCTTCTGTCCGCTGGTATCTCCTTCGCACAGAAGCATATAACAGTAGAACACAACTACTCCGGATTTTCGGCGGTCGAAGCGGGAAACTATTTCGACATATCCATCATCCCATCGGATGAGTATACTGTAAGGATAACGACTGATGTGATGATAGAGAACTATATTCTTGCGTACGCCAAGGATGGAACTCTCTATCTGAGCATCGATGAGAAGGCGATGCCATCAGATGTCCGCAAGACATTCCGGTCAAAGAATCCCGTCCTGGCAATGCCGCACGTGGATATATATACGCCTGAAATCAAGTCGGTCACTCTGGCAGGCAGTTCAGTGATCGACTGTGATTCTCTGGTCACGTCGTCCGGGACGTTCTCTCTTGTCCTGTCCAGGAATGCAGCGGTAAGGAAGATGGCCGTAAAAGCCGATATGGTCAGGATGGAGCTCACCAACAGGGCCCAGGCATATATGTCCGTGGAGTCAAAGGCTCTGAATGTACAGTGTCTGCAGAATTCCAAGGCTGAGCTGAAGGTCGATGTACAGAATCTCACTGTGAATGCAAGCAGTTTCGCTACAGTCGAACTGTTCGGTAATGCGGTAAGGATGGCTCTGGATGCTGAATCCAATTCGAGGATCTGGATGGAACGTAATGACGGGGAATAGCGATGTTTGTCATAGATTCCCATTGCGATACTCCATCGCAGATACACAGATTAAGGGATCTCTCGTCGGATGAGCCGCATTCCCAGGTGGACTTTCCCAAGCTCAGGCGCGGGGGAGTGGATGCCGCTTTTTTCGCCCTTTATACACCGGCGGCAATGTCTCCGGCGGATGCTACCGGATATGCAATGCAGCTTCTTGAAGAAGTCAGAAATACAGTTGCCTCAAACAGCAGTGTCGCTGCATTGGCGACATCTCCTTCAGAAGCCATCTCCTGTAAGGAGGCTGGCAGATTCGCTGTATGTCTCGGGATGGAGAACGGCTCTCCGATACAGAAATCACTTCATTTATTGCGCGAATTTTTCAGTGACGGGGTCAGATATATGACTCTCTGCCATTCTATGGACAATCTGATATGTGATTCGTGTGCACAGGGGAATACCTGGAATGGCCTGAGTCCGTTCGGCAGGGAAGTGGTAAGGGAAATGAACCGGCTTGGAATGATGGTGGATGTATCGCATATCTCGGACAGGTCATTCTATGATGTCATCGACTGTTCACAGTCTCCAGTTGTCGCCACACACAGTTGCTGCCGTGCCCTGGCAGACCATCCGAGGAATCTTACCGATGATATGCTGAGGAAACTGGCGGATTCCGGCGGGGTAGTGCAGATCAATTTCTTTCCTGTCTTTCTTGATGATGGGTTCGCCGGAGTACTTGCCGGCAGCGGACTCTATGAGAAAGGAGAGCATATCGAGGCTGATTTTATCGCTGATCCATCCGATCCGGAGAAAAAACGCCTATGGTTTTCCGTCCTTGATGAACTTTCCTCCCTGCCGCGTCCTTCATACAGGCGTATAGCCGACCATATTGACCACGCCGTGGAGGTCGCCGGCATAGACCACGTAGGGCTCGGATCTGATTTCGACGGCATAGAGGTCACCCCGGATGGTATGGAGAATGCAGGCTGCTTCTACAGGATATTTGAAGAACTGCGACTGCGCGGATACGGTGATGGCGATATAGAGAAGATTGCCGGAGGAAATTTCCTCAGGGTCTGGAATATGCATTCTTCTGCGCTTTCTGATGGACAACCACTATTGTAACTGTCCCGAGTATCAGCAGAATACCTGCGACATTGACTGCGGAGAGTCTTTCATTTAGGAACAGCACACCGGTAAGGACAGCTGTAAGCGGTTCCAGCGCTCCGAATACGGAAGCAAGGGTGGGGCCGGCGTTCTTTACGGCATTGACCAGGAAAAAGTTGGACACCATTGTACAGACCAGGCTGATCCCGAGAATATAGAGCCAGCCTGCAGGTTCTGTGACTATCTTTATCCCTCCTGCAATACTTCCTGCAATAATGAAGTAGACTGCACTCAATCCAAGTACGTAGATTGTAAGTTTCGTGGATTCGATCCTGTCCGCACCTGTCTTTCTCAACAGGATGACATATCCGGCATAGCACAGCACGGATGCAGCTGAGGCGATTATCCCTTTGGTCTTGTCCCCTCCTGCGACTTCGGCGGTATCCCCCTCGGCAAGGCAGTATGCTCCGACAACTGACAGTATGATGGCGACAATGATGACGGGAGACTTCTTCTCTCCGAATATGAACATCATACAGAAAGCGACAATGACAGGATATGTGAAGTGTATTGTAGATGCTACACCGCTCGCTATATTGGCATAGCCTATAAGTAGGGTGAAGGATGTCAGAGCCCGGAATATACTCAGAAGGAATATCTTTCCGAATTCTCTTCCTGTCACTTTAAGTGATTTCTTTCCGGCTGCCGCAATGATGCATAATGCCAGCGCAGCGACGCCCCATCTGTATGAAAGGACATCCATTGTCCCGAGTCCGAGTGCCAGAAGAGATACGCTGAAGAAAGGTGAGAAACCGAAAGAGGAGGAAGATATGATTGCGTCTAAAATTCCCCTTGTCTGTCTGCTGCCTCCGTTCTTTTCTTTCATATTTATCTGTATAACAAAAATGTTATCACTTAAAACTATTTTGTTTTATATATTAATAATCAATGATTTATTTCGGACTCAATCTTTTTTCTCAGAAGGTCGAGAGCGGAAGCTGCAAAACGTTCGATATTTCGTGTCCTGTCGTTCCTGTACTGGAATCTTGCCGTCTCCGTACCGTTCGCGGAGCTCACTCCTACCCACACGAGGCCGACAGGGCAGTCTTCTGTTCCTCCTCCGGGACCGGCGACTCCCGTTGTCGAGACGGAGAAATCGCTCCCTGTAATTCTCCTTGCTCCTTCTGCCATCCCGGCGGCGCATTCACTGCTGACGACACCGTATTTTCTGATTACGGCAGGGGAGACGCCGAGGATTTTTTCCTTTACGCTTATTGCGTATGATGTGACTGAACCGAGATAGTACCCGGATGCACCCGGAACCGATGTGAGCAGCTGAGATATCGTTCCTCCCGTGCAGGATTCGGCTGCACTCACGGTCTTGCCTGACTTTTTCAGCAGACTTCCGATGACTTCCTGGAGAGTGGTGTCATAGTCGGCATATATTGCATTTCCGAGCAGAGGCCTGAGACGGTCGATCTCTGCAGTTATCCTTTTCTCCGCTGTTTCCCGTATCCCTCCGTATATCGAGAGCCTTAGTCTTACACCTTTGACCGGATCCGGAAGATAGGCCAGATGCATATCGGCAGGAAGGCTGTTCTCCCATTCTGAAATCATCTCCGAAAGTGCGGACTCGGCTATGCCGTAAGTCATGATGCTCCGGTGGCAGATGTCGCTGAGTCTATAGTGGTCCTTGATATCTGCGAGCACGTCCGGCAATGCTCCTTCCGCTTCGTACGGTACCCCCGGCAGAGAATACAGGGTGCACTCGCGTCCTTTCACTGTGGAGCGGAGCACCATTACAGGAGCGGTCCCCAGCCTGTTCGGGATCACTTCGCACTTCTCGGGTACAAGAGCCTGGGCCCTGTTGATATCCAGCATATCCAGCCCCCTGGAATGAAGCAGCCTCCCTATTATCTCCAGCTGCCCGGTATTCTCGACATATCCGGAGCTTCCGGACAGCTCCGCCAGTGCAGACTTGGTGATATCATCCTTTGTAGGGCCGAGGCCGCCTGTGACAATCACTATTTCATTATGCCCGAGTTCTGTTTTCAGATTACCGATGATCTCATCCATGTCATCTCCGAATGAAATCATTCTTGTCACCTTGATTCCTATGCCCTCCAGGGCTGAAGCAATGCGGGATGAATTCGTGTCCACAACCTGGCCGATAAGTATCTCATCTCCGATAGTGCATATGGATGCCTGTATCATTATTTTCTACTGCCGTTATTTTTCTGCAGATATTTCAGGATCTTCTTTATTATCGAAGGTCCTTCATATATGAAGCCTGAATATATTTCTATGAGTGATGCTCCGGCATCGAGCATTTCAGCTGCCTGCCGGGGCGACATAATCCCGCCTACTCCTATGACCGGCAGATTGCCGTCGGTCTTGTCGTGGATGTATCTTACCATTTTCAGGCTCTTGCTGAAAAGGGGAGCGCCTGACATCCCTCCGGCTCCTATGGCCTCCACTTTCTCGGAGCCGATGGTCAGTCCGTCGCGGCTGCGTGTGGTATTGCTCGCCACCACTCCATCTATTCCTGACAGCATACAGTAGTCAAGAATCTCATCCAGCTGGGACTGATGTATATCCGGTGACAGCTTCACCAGTATAGGCCTGTATTCATCGAAATACATCCTGAGGTTGATCAGCTTGTCCAGGATATCCGACAGGAATGAGATATCCTGAAGGTCCGTCAGTCCGACGACATTAGGACACGATATGTTGACGACGAACATATCCACGAAGTCATACAGCAGGGCGAATGCGGATTCGTAGTCCTTTGCGGCGTCGTCGTTGATGCTTGTGCTGTTCTTGGAGATGTTCGCCGCCACGATTACGTGCGGATGTTCTTTCTTCAGGTGCTCGACGGCATTTTTCACTCCTTTGTTGTTGATGCCCATCCTGTTTATGATAGCCTTGTCATCGACTACCCTGAACAGTCTTGGTTTCGGGTTGCCGCCCTGGGGTTCCGGTGTCAGGGAACCTATCTCGACAAATGAAAATCCGAAATTGGCCAGATCGTTGTAATATTCCCCGTTCTTGTCAAGCCCTCCGGCGAGGCCTACAGGATTCTTGAATTTCAGACCGAACACCTCTCTCTCCAGTTCCGGGGTCTCCCTGCAATATAGCAGTCTGATGAATGATCTTGCAAGGGGGATATGCTTGATTACCGACAGGGCTGACAAAGTCATATTATGTGCGGTCTCGGCGTTGAACCTGAACAGGACAGGTCTCAATAGATGCTTATACATGGTTCAATTCTTCAAAACGCCTGCAAACTTACACAAAATTTTAGAATTCCTGATATGTGCCGTCGTCGTAAAATATGATGATCTTCGTCGCTTTGCGTTGTCTTGCAGAGGATTGTATATGCTTATCTACAGAGGCGATGCCGGTCGAGAATCCGTTATTTTCATTCGATGCGGTACTGTATACGCGTTCAGACGATTCCTGGACGGTCTGGTTTCTGTCATAAGAAGGCCGGGATCCGTCTTCTGCCCGGCTGCTTCCGTCAGAAAGTTCGGGAAAGAGCCCGAGGTCCAGGTCCGGGATTTCAGAAGCCGGGGCTGTTGTAGCGTCCATAGGCTCATTTGAAGCAGGCGGCGCTTCCTGCCTTGCTGTTCTGTACATTTTTCCTTTTCCGATCAGCAGCCATTCGATGTTCAGGTCAGGGTAGCGCTTCATCGTGTTTATTATGAAATCATACCCGGGGTTGTTCCTTCCTGCCAGGATGTGTGATATGCTGGCTCTGGCTACATTGATTGAGTCAGCGAACTGAGCCTGTGTCAGGTTTTCTGCCGAAAGAAACTGCTGAAGACGGTTGTTCATATCTGTCAATGTTTGATTTACAAATGTAGTTAAAATATTTTTAACAAATGTAAAAACATCGCGGTTGACATTTGTGAAATCTCCAAGAACAAAGAATGTACTTTATTGAAGCCATACGCTATATGATATTGTATAAATATCTGATTCAGCTGATATTGTTTTGGTAAAAAACTACAAATTCCAGTCATTTCCGCGAAAATCGGCAGAAATTGCCATTATTTAACTGAAATGCAACTACAGTATATGCTATGTAATTGTCTGATTTATCGGTAAATAGTATAATTATAAAATTCCACATAAGAGTCGCTTATGATACATATATGACAATGACGGTCATTCGACGCAATCATTATGGTTTCATATAGATTGCGTATACATTTGTAATCATAAATGTTCGTTATGTGATTAACAAAAGTAAATTGGAATAATCGTGATATGTTTGTAAATTCGTGCCGGAATTAGTCTGATCAAATGATACCTCATATAAGAATAGAAGAGTACGACTATCCTCTTCCGGATGAAAGGATAGCAAAATATCCGCTGGAGCGGAGAGATGCATCGAAACTGCTTGAATTCAAGGACGGGAAGATATCAGAATATCATTTCTATGATATCCCTTCTCTTCTTCCGGATAATGCGCTGATGGTTTTCAATGACACGAAGGTCGTCCCTGCCAGGCTGCATTTCTGCCGTCCGACAGGAGCCCATATCGAGATATTCTGTCTTGAACCTGTCGACCCTGCGGAATACAGCGAGATGTTCTCCGCTGTCGGCAGATGCAGATGGAAATGTATTGTCGGAAACATAAAACGCTGGAAGTCTGACATACTGTCTCTGTATAATCCGGATAATCTTCCGGAAGTCAGCGGGCTGGAGCTGCAGGCAGCGCTCGTGGAGAGAAGCGGAGAGACCTCTGTCGTGGAATTTTGCTGGAAGGGGGACTCCCCGTTCTCTAAAGTTCTGGAAATCTGCGGTTCTGTACCGATTCCTCCTTATCTCAACAGGGAGACGGAGAGTATAGACAAAGAGAGATACCAGACCCTGTATGCGCATTACAGGGGGTCTGTGGCCGCTCCTACGGCCGGGCTTCATTTCACGGATGAAGTGCTGGGCGCTATCCGGTCGAGGGGCATAGAGACGGCTACTGTCTGTCTGCATGTCGGGGCAGGTACCTTCCTTCCTGTGAAAAGTAATGATGTCGCGGAGCATACGATGCACAGGGAGCCTTTCGCTGTCTCAAGGGACCTTATAATGAAGCTGCGGGATGGTGGAAGGCCGGTGGTGGCAGTAGGCACGACTTCCGTGAGGACGCTGGAGTCCCTGTACTTTGCGGGGGCGGAATGCATCGAGAAAGGACATCCCGGTGAAATCAGCCAGTGGGAGCCATACGACAAGGAATACCGCTATACTCTGCGTGAAGCAATGAATGCGCTTCTCGGCTATATGGACTCAGCCGGTCTCGATACGTTCATCACCGGAACAAGAATCATTATCGTGCCGGGTTACAGGTTCCGTGTCGTGGATGTGCTTGTGACTAATTTCCATCAGCCTCAGAGCACTCTGCTTCTTCTGATATCGGCTTTTATAGGCGGAGGATGGAGACCTGTCTATGAATATGCCCTTGAGCACGGATTCAGGTTCCTGAGCTATGGAGACAGTTCACTCCTTTTCCGGTGTGACTGACAATATATGTATATGAGAGGGAATTACCTTAGGATTATAAACGGATTTCCGAATTTTTGTGTTATATTTGTATTTGTATAGCATTTCCAGCAGGAAATGGACAGCAATTTTCCCGACCGGATTTTCGGGGGAAGCAATATGAATGAATATGGTCGATTTGTCTAAATTCGAGAGTATCAGTCCATATACTGATGCTGAGGCGGTGGAAGCATTGTCAAAAGTGGCGGATAATCCTCTGGTGACATCTGTGTCGCAGTACTTCTTTCCTGACAAGGAACCGGGATTCCTGACGGGACTCCTTAAAAGCGTGAAGAGCGTCGATGAGTTCCAGGTACTGGTGATGTCCAGAGTCGTGGAATGGGTGCTTGCCCATACTGCACACAATTTTTCGTATGATGGCATCAAGCATATCGATCCATCCCGGAAGTTCCTCGCAATGTCCAATCACAGGGATATTATCCTTGATCCTGCCATCACTCAGCTCGTACTGTACAGGAACAATATTCCGATGACGGAAATTGCTGTCGGAGACAACCTTCTGACGAATCCTTTCATTGAATATCTCATCCGGTCCAACAGGATGATCAAGGTTGTCAGGGGAATCTCGGCAAGGGAGCTGTATCTCTCTTCCCAGCTGCTTTCCGAATACATAAGGCTCAATATCACGACCGGCAAGAGTTCGATCTGGCTTGCGCAGCGTCAGGGCAGGACCAAGGATGGGGCCGACATTACCGAGCAGGGACTGCTCAAGATGCTGGATATGAGCGGTAAGGAGGACTTCCTCCATAATTTCAGGGAACTGAATATCATTCCGTTGAGTATTTCCTATGAAATCGAGCCGTGTGATGTGCTCAAGGCTCGCGAACTGCTCATTTCCCGTACGCAGAAATATGTCAAGGCGGATGGAGAGGATCTGCACAGCATTATAACCGGGATCAAGCAGCAGAAGGGCAATATCCATCTGCATATAGGTGAACAGCTGACAGATGAAGAGATTGCGGAAGCCTCCCTCTGTGACAAGAATGACCGCTACCAGCTGATCCGTCACGCTGTCGACCTGAGGGTGATAGATGGATACAGATTATGGAAGACCAACTATATCGCCTATGATATGCTCAATCCGGGGGACAGATACAGGGAGCATTATTCGAAGGAGGATGTGGAATGGTTCATAGACTATAAGGAGCATCAGCTCGATACCGTCGAACCGGAACTCGACAGGGCGGCACTCAATGACATTTTCCTGCATATCTATGCCAACCCTGTAGTCTCGAAGGAGATGCTGTATTCCAAGCAGGATCTCCCTGCCTGGAACCGTTAGTTTCCTATATATAGCGGACGTAGTCCTCTTTACGAGGCTTTGCAGCCGGGGTGTAGCCGTCCTTGGCGAATCCGAGTATGCAGAAGCCTATGCCTTCATAGTCACCCTTGATGCCCCAGCTCTCCAGAAGCGCCTTGCCTTCGGCAGAGTCGAAGATTTCCTTTGCCCTGTGTATCCAGCAGCTTCCGACACCCAGAGCGCAGGCTGCATTCATAAGGTTGCCCATGACAAGCGACCCGTCATATATATGGGTCGGGACTGTCCTGTCCGCCAGCACTGCAAGCACGACAGGGGCTCCATAGAACGGGTCACCGCTCGAGCCGAGTACCGCAGCGTTCATTTCTGACAGTCTGTCTCTTGTAGACTTGTCAGTAACAGCAATTATAATCGGAGACTGGGCACCTCTTCCCGTAGGGGCGTTCATTCCTGCTTCGAGGATCTGTCCGATCTGTTCATCGGACGGCACTGCATCCGGCTTGTATGATTTGATGCTGCGTCTGGTCTTCAGACATTCTATAGTACTGTTTTCCATATCTCTCGTATTATAGGTCATCTGCTGAACTTCTCTGCCTGTGAGGCGATCAGTTCAGGGTCATCAAAATAGTTGATCTTCATTGCGCCGCGCACCTCGGCAAGAGTACGTGCCGCCACCTCGCGTGCCGCTTCCGTACCTGCCTTGAGCATATCATATACTCCTGGTATATCTTTTTCAAATTCTTTCCTTCTCCGGCGTATAGGTTCAAGCTCCTCGTTCAGTATCGCATTCAGGAATTTCTTTACCTTGACGTCGCCGAGCCCGCCCCGCTGGTAATGGGCCTTCAGCTCTTCGAGATTTGCATAGTCAGGCAGATATTCAGCAAAATGCCCGGTTCTGCAGAAGGCATCAAGGTATGTGAACACAGTATTACCTTCTATTTTCCCAGGATCTTCTACCTTTATATGTCCCGGGTCGGTGTACATTCCCATGACTTTTTTCCTGACCTCATCTGCAGAATCCGAAAGATAAATGCAGTTGCCGAGGGACTTGCTCATTTTTGCCTTGCCATCTGTCCCCGGCAGTCGCAGACAGGCGGAATTTACGGGAAGGAGTATCTCCGGTTCTACCAGGGTCTCTCCATAGATGGAATTGAATTTCCTGACAATTTCCCTTGTCTGCTCGATCATCGGCTCCTGGTCTTCTCCTGCAGGAACTGTCGTCGCCTTGAATGCAGTGATATCGGATGCCTGGCTGATCGGATATGTGAAGAACCCGACAGGGATGCTGGTCTCGAAGTTGCGCATCTGTATCTCGGTCTTGACGGTCGGATTCCTCTGCAGTCTCGACACAGTCACGAGATTCATATAATAGAACGTCAGTTCGCACAGTTCCGCGATCTGCGACTGGATAAATATCGTGCTCTTTGCAGGATCCAGTCCGCATGACAGATAGTCAAGGGCTACTTCTATGATGTTCTGCCTGATCTTTTCCGGATTGTCGGCATTGTCAGTCAGAGCCTGGGCATCAGCGATCATTATGAATACCTTGTCGAATTCTCCCGAATTCTGGAGTTCGACCCTTCTCTTAAGCGAACCGACATAGTGTCCGAGGTGCAGACGACCCGTGGGTCTGTCTCCTGTAAGTATGATCTTCTTCATCTTCTCTTTTTTCCAAACGGTCACAAATATAACTATTTTTATCCTTATTCCGAATACCGTACATCACCGACCGGGACAGGCCGGTGCGGGAATACAGTGCACTGTGCGAAGTATCATGAATCCTGACGGGAGACAGTGACATCGAGGTGAGGGTACGGGAAGCCGATGCCGTTCTGAGGCAGCAGGGTGTATATCTTTTCGTTGAGAGTGTAGTATACATCCCAGTAATCCTCGGATTTGACCCACACCCTTACTACATATTCCACTGCGCTGTCTTTAAGCGCGTTTACGGCAATGAGCGGGTCTGCCGGGGCTCCGGTCGAGACGAACAGCACTCTTTTTTCCGAATCCACAATCTCCTGCAGTTCAGCCTTGACATCTTTTGCCACGGTACCGTATTCCACTCCTACCAGCCATTCCACACGGCGCATCTTGTTCTGTGAATAGTTGTTTATCGTGCCGTTGGAGAGACTGCCGTTAGGGATGATGATAAGTCTGTTGTCCGTAGTGGTGAGCTTGGTGCTGAAAATATTGACATCCGATACCGTACCGGAGTATCCGTTCTCGGTCTCGATAAAATCCCCGGCCTTGAACGGCTTGAAGACGAGAATCATTATTCCTCCTGCAAAATTCTGTACCGTACCGCTCAATGCCATACCGATGGCCATACCTCCTGCAGCAAGCAGGGCGGCCAGGGAGGTGGTGTTCACTCCGAGGGCACCGACTGTTATTATGATCAGAATCACCGTAAGCGATATGCTGGTCAGGCTTTCGACGAATGAGGAGATGGCCTTTTCCGTCTTCCTCTTCTCGAATATCCTGTGGAGCATATTCCGGATCTTCTTGATGAGCCACGCTCCTATAAAGTATATGAGCAGGGCCACGAGTACCTTTATCCCGAAGTTTATAGCTTCCCGCATCAGTTCGGGTATGAGTTCCTCCAGCGGAGTGGTGGCTATATGCTCTATTGTCTCTCTTGCGGTCTGTTCGATTCTGCTGACGGCTACTGTGTCTTCGGGAGAGACGGTTATCTGCAATGGCAATTTGATCATACTTTATCGTATAACATTTATGTTATTGCTTCTAACTATGTTGTTTTATTGATTGTTGGTCAATAAAATGTAAAAGACACTGTCAAAACAGGCTGTCAACTTTCGCAATGACTTCCTCTGCCGGGAGGAAGGAATCTATCACTGCATCCGGCTTTGCATACCAGATGTCGTGGTGCTCCTTGGTGAGGGATTCTCCGCCGCCGGTGATGTTGAGCATTATGGTCTCATCTTTTCTGACGGCACCTTCCTCAACCGCCTTGGACAGGCTGCATACAGCGACAGCCGCAGCCGAGTAGATGTCGATTCCTTCAAGTTCGAGATATTTCTCCTTCCAGAAATCGATCTCTGCATTGGTTACGCTGTACATATCGCCTCCGGCATTCTTCATCGCGTCATACAGGCCTCCGGCTATGGAATATGGAGGTTTCCTGTTGGAGAGGACTTTCGCCTTGATCTCCGCAGCCTGTTCCCTGGCCTCTGCCGCGCTCAGGGGTACAAGCTTTCTTGAGTCAGCCTTCCATGAGTCGTACATAATGGTGAACGGGCAGTTCTGGGATGGATACAGGCGCATCATATGCGTACCGAAGCGTCCATCACGTATGAGCCTGAGGTTGTTCTCCCATACCGCTATGGTTCCGGTGCCGCTTCCTATAGCCTGGAAATAGGCATCCGGTATCCTCCCTATGACTTCGACAGCAGACAGGAGGGTGGTTCCCATTCCATCCCTGCGGGCTATGTTCTTAGCCCCTCCTTCAGCCATATATCGCGGTGATTCATTCAGTTTGTCGGCAAGTGCGATTGCATCGAAATAGTCGCTTCCGGCAGGTGCTGCAATAATCTTGACACAGCTGTTCAGCGGCTTGTGGAACCAAAGGGCCCCGATATTGTCTTCAGGGACGGAAATGACGACCGGTATGTTATTGTCGGAACATACCTTGGCGAACGCCCTGGCAGTATTCCCTGCCGATGCGAGGACAAGGATCCTTTCATTGTCTTCAGGAAGCCTTGCACATACGGAATAAGCTTCAGTCTCCTTGAAAGAACACGTCTCCATCGTGGCCCCTATCTTCGGAAAATATCCGGAGAAGGTGATATACAGATTCTCCAGTCCCAGATATCCGGCAAGTCTTTCGCTTCTGTAGGTGACAGGCCTGTGCGAATGCTCCAGAGTCCTTTTTATCGGGAGCCAGTCTGCATATCTGTAGAATCCGTCGAGGTCTTCCCGAGGATTGAAACGTATATTTTCGTAATCAGCCCTTATGAGCGATGGTTCTTTCGCATCGGGATCGGCCAGCAGCCAGCCGGTGTCCTCAAACCGTCTCCCGTCCGAATAGTTCACAAGGGAGTACTTTGTCGGTGTAAATTTCATAATTTATCAGGTTTTAGTTCATATTTCTGTCCACAATCTCCGCAATGTCCTCTACAGGCCGGTCTGCATAGCGGTGGAAGGTGCTCAGGCAGAGAGGACAGGCAGTGACGATAGAGTCCGGTGACGCTTTTGTAAGGTTGTTCAGGGCGTTGACTGTCATCGCCTGACGCTTGTCGAATCCGAGTGTCAGGCTTCCGAGGCTGCCTCCGCAGCAGATGCTCTCTTTATGGTTCTTTTCCGCTTCCACCAGTTCTCCTGCAGCGGCTATGACCGCACGCGGTTCATCATAGATGCCGCAGCCTCTTCCCAGTTCGCACGGGTCGTGATACACGTATCTTTCTGCTGTATGTCCGAGATGGACGGTGCCGTTCCTGATGAGCCTGTCGAAGTATTCGGTATGGTGTATTATTTCAATCCCTTCCAGGCTGTATTCTTCCCTGAATATCCTGTAGCATATAGGACAGCTCAGCAGCAGTATTGAAGCTCCGCTTTTCCTGATTATTTCTGTGTTCTTTCTGATCATTTCCTCCGCCGCGCCGGACCTTCCCGCCATCAGCATTGGCCTTCCGCAGCAGATCCCTCCATCTCTGTCCATCATTTCATAACTGATACCGGCCTTAGTCAGCACGGACTCGACAGCCTTGCGTATCTGCGGTGTCAGGGCTGTCATACAGCCTGCAAAATAGAGCACTTTCCCCTCGGATGGTCCGCTGAACGAGCATTCCCGGATGAGTTCAGCGGTGTCAATGCGTGAATAGTCCGGTGTGATGCTGTACTGTCTGAGCGACCTCTGGGCGATCCTGAGCCTGTCCCCTTCGACCCCCACCGGGCATACGGCAGTGCATTTGCCGCATAGCAGACACTTGTCGCTGATCTCTTCGATGCGTTCTTCGTTGTGTCTGCGCAGCTGACGGTTGAGATAGACTGTCGTGTCCTTTATATGCGTCTTCATTACCCCCATAGGGCAGGCATCGATACATACTCCGCAGCTCGGGCATGAATAGACCTCGGCTTCCGCATATCCTTTGCGTGGATGTCTGATCCTGACCCCGGCATTCCTGAGAGGGATGAGCAGGATCTCGGTAGGAATGTGCATATACCTTGTGAATGGCAGGACGCAGAAGAATACCCCGAGGGCAAGTGAATATGCCCACCATGTAGGCAGCATGTTCATATGGTTGCCCAGGAATGTATGGAATACGCTGTTCAGAGACTTGGTAAGGAACGAGCCTCCGCTGATGTCAGCTGTAAAGCCTTCTGCAAAAAGCCTCAGCGGGAAGATGGCCCATAGCGAATATAGGCCGATGAGATCCATGAAACTCGGATTTGTCGTCCTTCTGAGTCCGAAAAATCTCGAATGCACCCTCTTGATTATCGCCAGCGCGATTCCGCTAAGCACGACAAGCAGGAAGAAATCCATCAGGAAGAAAAAGAACGCCCCGCCCATTGTGCTGTCGTCCTCCGCCATGAAATACCTGAAGAATATCGGGAAATACAGCAGCTTGGCTCTGTGGGGGGCATAGAAGAACACTTCAATATGTCCTATGACTATGAGCATGAACCATCCGAAAGCTATGCTGGAATGCATATAGCCCAGCAGCTTGTTCCTTTTCCACAGTTTCACGTGCAGGAGGCAGTCGCAGAATATGTCCTTTATATCCTTCAGAAGTATCTTCGGATTGATCAGCGAGAGGAAGAATTTCCTCCTGTCTTCTTTCGGCAGACTGGCGATGACCCTTATCATTCCCACGACGCACCACGTGAGGATGAATGCCATTCCGACCATGAACGGAAGCACGAAGTCGTTATATCCTGTCAGAAATCTCTCTCTCACTGCTGTTCCTCGTTATATATTCTACATATGGACAGTATCAGATGCCTGGTGTTTATCCCTCTGGGGCAGACCATGCTGCATTTCCCGCAGAGCATGCAGCCCTTGAGCATCTTCACCGCCTCCTTTTCCTTGCCCCTCTGCAGTGCAAGAATGACTTTCCTCACACTCATTCCGGAGAACCTCCCGGCCGGACAGGTTGAACTGCACGATCCGCAGGCCATGCATTTGTACACGTCCGGCTCGATCTCGTGGAGCTTTTCGAACTTCGTCCTGTCTACCTTGTCGAGATTGATCGTGGAACTTGGGGCTATGCTGAATCCGAAATCCATTCTACAGAGATTCTATGAAATTGTGGATATCCAGTGCGGCTGAACGGGCTTCAGCGAGCGTTTCAGGCACAGTCTTGGGGCCTGTACAGGCTCCGGCATAGAAAATGCCGCGTTTCGGGGAGGACGTTATGTCAAGAATGTTGTCCCTGCTCTTGAGAAAACCGTCGCTGTCGATCTGCAGAGGAATCATTGTCGCGACCTTGGTGCTGTCAGGGTTGCAGACCATTCCTGCCATCAGGACAAGCAGGTCAAGAGTGACCTTCACCGGCTTTCCCGAGAGAGTGTCTTCCGCCTTCACAATGACTTTCCCTTCTATGTTTTCACTTACCTCGGAGACCCTGCCCCTGATGAAGCGGACTCCATAATCTCTCTGGGCCGAGATATAGAAATCCTCGTATTTTTTCCCGAACATCCTCAGATCCATATAGAAACAATATACCATCGCGTTCGGGAACTTCTTCTTCATCTCGATAGCCTGCTTGACTGCCGTTATGCAGCAGACTTTGGAGCACTGTGCGTTCCCTGCCTTCTCATCTCTCGAGCCTACGCAGTGCACGAACCCCACGGCATCCATCTGTGCGGAGTCTATCCTTTCATCTTTTCCGGTATTGAACCAGTGCTCCAGATCCTTATTGGTAATTACCTGGTTATAAATGCCATAGCCGTATTCTTCCTTTTTTGAGGCATCGAAAAGTCTGAAACCTGTGGTGAAAAGGATGATACGGGTGACTATCGAGATACCGTTGGACAGCATCACATTGTAGCTGTCTTTCAGATGGTTTATGAAAAGGATTTCCGTATTGACGAAAATGTTTGCATCGGATACGGCACCTGTGAGCCTGCCTACTACATCCGCTGCCGGACTCATATCCGGGAACAGACAGTGCCAGTCGGCAAGATGACCGCCGAGATGGTCCTTTCTTTCGATGATGATGGGCGAATATCCGAGCCGGATGAGCTGGCCTGCCGCTTCAAGTCCGGCAATGCCTCCTCCTATTATGACTATGTTCTCTTTCATCGGTTCAGGTTTATCGGGACATCAGCAGCATTTAAGCACACCCGGAAGTTCAGGTCTCATAATGTCCTTGTGGTTCAGTCCTTTATATTTTTCTTCTGGGTCGTATGGTATTCCTATCTTGTCAAGCAGAGGCTCGACCGCTACCTGATGCAGCTGCAGCCCGAGATCCCACGGGTCATAGCCGAGGACAAGCCCGGCGACTTCCTCGTATGTGAATACGGGGATCCCGTATCCGTTCTCGCCATATGTCTTTCCCTCTATTTCCGATATCGCGTACTGCCACCTGTCCATGAAATACGGACAGCCGGGGCAGTTGGTGATGATCATATCCGGATGATACGGCTCCATAGACTCGAATTTCTTGCGCGTATTGGCTATGGAATAACCTCTGTTTGCCTTGACGTGATACTGGCGGAATCCGTATCCGCAGCAGTGCCTGCGTTCCGGATAGTCGATAACGTTGCCTCCCCAGCTCTCTATCATACCGCACAGGACATACGGATATTCCGCGCCTCCCACTCCCTTTGACGGGAACATCTTGGAATAGTGGCATCCTATATGCTCGACCACCCTGAGCGGTTCTCCTGTCTTCCTGTTCACGAGACGGAATCTTGCCCTGGCTGCAATGTCGTTCCTGAACTTGTACACCAGGTCGCTCGCGTGGGCGATATACTTCGGCTTGTTGAACTCCCTTCTGCATGCCTTCCACAGCAGCTCCCTTATCTTCGCCTCGACTTCCGGGAATTCATTCCATGTCTCGAGTATCTCGATATAGTTGCCGAAGGAAGTGATGCAGCTGGCTACATAGTTCTCGTATCCTGCCTCCGTCATCAGTGCGAACTGTCTGGCCACTATGGTCATCACTGTCTCCTGGGGTATCGTGTCGCAGTGGTAGGCTATCCCCCCGCACGTGGTGTGGCTGGCGGTCTCGTATATGTCCTTGCCGAGCTCGTCCCTGCATATCTTCATGAACATCACCTCTGCCCCCGGAAAGAAATTCTGTCTGATGCAGCTCCTTACATAGAACCAGTGGTCATCGGGAATCTCTTTCTGATATTCGGACCATATCTTCTGTTTTCCTTGATATATCATAATCCAAGTCTCAATCCTGTGTTGTTTGTATCATTCATCCGACTCGGCGTTGAGATGTCCAGGGGATGACTCCTCGAATGTCTTCCGGAAATATTCCTCCATAGTCAGTCCCATCTTCTTCGCGACTTCCTCTGAACATCTGTTCACCGTCTCTATCCTTTCTGTCCCCCCTGTCACGTCGAATATGCTTTTCAGCTCATCCAGCGCTTCCTGAGGTATCTTCCTGAGAACCCCCGGCCCTTCTCCCTGATAGTTGGCTCCCAGTCTTTCGAAATTGTCCCTGAGATGCTGTGTGTGCCATTTCCAGACAGGCCCCGATTCGACGTGGTCCTCCCATTTGAATGTCTCCGGGTAGACACAGTATCCGTAGTTGAGAATATTTCCTGTAAGTATCCTGGTCAGCGGATACAGCTGGCGGCCTTTTTCTGAATACACGAAATATCCGAGCTTCGCCGACAGGTTCCTGAGGGCCATGATCACGAGTCCGGGTCCGTTCTTGCGCGGACATCTCGTCACGCATGACATACATTCTCCGCAATACCATATCGTGTCGCTCTTCAGAAGCTTCTCGATCTCTTCATCGTCCTTGCTCTGGACTATGTCCACGATCTTTCTGGGGTCGTACCTGTAGAATTCCGCAGCCGGACAGATAGCCGTGCAGGTGCCGCAGTTGATGCAGGTCTTGAGCCCTTCCTTGACCCTGTAATCCTTGCTGAGTTCGTCAAAAAGTTTACCCATAAGTATAGTCAAAACTATGCAAAGTTATAAAATTTTAATGTTATTTTTGCAAAAAACATAACCTGATGTCAATATTGTCTCCATCCGCAATCACCCTCATAGTCCTTGCGCTTTCCTGTATATTGTTCGTAAGCGGAAGGATACGTTCCGACATTGTCGCCCTCGGGTCTCTTCTTCTTCTGCTGCTCACCGGTGTGCTGACTCCGGCCGAAGCGCTTTCCGGATTCTCCAGCACCGTCGTCATTATGATGGTAGGTCTGTTTGTAGTAGGGGCGGGGATTTTCCGGACGGGACTTGCCAAAATGATCAGCGGAAAGATAATGAAGGTGGGAGGGAGCAACGAGAACGTCCTTTTCTTGCTGGTCATGCTTGTCACATCTGCCATAGGGGCATTTGTGAGCAATACAGGGACGGTAGCCGTGATGATGCCGATAGTGATGAGTATGGCTTCGGCTTCCGGTATCAGCGCCAGGAGATACCTTATGCCGATGGCGTTTGCCGGCAGCATGGGGCTTTTCACTCTGATCAGTACGCCTCCGAACCTCGTGATCCAGGATGCCATCGTGGCGGAAGGGCTTGAACCGCTGGGGTTCTTTTCTTTCGCACCTGTAGGAGCTGTGGCTGTGCTCGTCGGCGTGGGGGTGCTGTTTTTCCTGAGCCGTCTGCTGGTTGTCAGGGACGGAGACAGGCCGCAGGGAGGGAAAAGGAAGGGCAAGTCCCCGGCCGAGATAGTCAAGGAATATAATCTTGCGCATCAGAGCTTCAAGGTCCTGATACCGGAGGATTCGGCACTGGTGGGCCGCACTCTCCATCAGCTCAGGATCGGTTCGGAATATGACCTAAGTGTAGGGAGGATAGTTCATCCTCCGCAGAGGAAGTTCAGCCGTGTGACGACAGAGGAGGTCGCCGGCCCGGAAAGCGTGATCCGGGCCGGGGATACGCTTATAATGTACGGATCCGAGGAGAATGCGATGAGATTCGTGAAGGAGAACGCCCTCGGTTTTGACAGGATCGACCTGAAGACGGAGGCCACCACCGCCGAGACTGGCTATGCCGAGCTTTATATCATTCCGGGTTCACATCTTATCAACCATACGATAGCTGACAGTAAATTCAGGGAACATTACGGAGTCAACGTGCTTGGAATCAAGAGGTCGGGGGAATACAGCCTGGATGACATCAAGGATGTCAAGCTCCATTCCGGTGATGCCCTGCTTATCCAGGGAACCTGGAAGAATGTAACTGCCCTGGAGGATTTCACGGATGATTTCGTTCTTGTCGGACAGCCCGGCAGAAGAATGGCGAAGGTCACCCTTGATGCCAAGGCCCCTCTTGCCGCCGTAATAATGCTTGCAATGATAGTCGTGATGGTGCTTGATGTGATTCCTTCCGTGGCGGCGGTCATGGTGGCGGCGGTCCTTATGGTGGCTACCGGCTGTCTGCGAAATATGGAAGAGGCTTATTCGAGCATCAACTGGAGCAGCGTCGTCCTGATAGCCTCTATGATACCGATGTCCGTCGCCTTTGACAAGACCGGCATAACGACGGCCATATCCGGCTTCCTTCTCGAAGGCTTCGGGGATGTCGGCCCGCTCGGCCTGCTGGCCATAATATATTTCGCGACATCTCTTGTGACAATGTTCCTCAGCAATACAGCCACGGCAGTGCTGTTCACGCCTATAGCGATGAGTGCGGCAGTCACTATGGGGGTGAGTCCCTATCCGTTTCTGTTTGCTGTCGCCGTGTCGGCGAGCATGTGCTTTGCCTCTCCGTTCTCCACACCTCCAAATGCCCTGGTAATGAGTGCAGGGGAGTACAAGTTCGCGGACTATGTGAAGGTGGGGCTTCCGCTTCAGATCATTATGGGCGTGGTGATGGTCTTTGTCCTTCCCCTCATATTTCCTTTCTGACGGTGCGCTCCAGCGCGACGACATTTTCGACGTGATGCGTGTGGGGGAACATATCCACAGGCTGGACAGCTGTTATCCTGTATTTTTCGCATATGACGGCAAGATCCCGTGCCTGTGATGCAGGGTTACAGCTGACATACACTATCCTGTCTGGCGCAGCCTCAAGAATGACTTTAGCTACATCCGGGTGGATTCCTGCGCGCGGAGGATCCAGAATGACCACATCCGGGTGTCCGTGCCGGGCGATAAAGTCGGCATTGAGCACATCTTTCATATCGCCGGCGAAGAATTCGCAGTTGGTGATACCGTTTGCGCGTGCGTTCGCCCTGGCGTCCTCTATTGCCTCCGGCACATACTCTATTCCCACCACCTTCCTTGCCTTTCCCGAGACAAACTGCGCTATGGTTCCTGTCCCGGTATAGAGGTCGTATACAGTCTCGTCACCGTTCAGACGGGCGAAATCCCTGGCCACGCTGTATAGCCTGTAAGCCTGGAGAGAATTGGTCTGGTAGAAAGATTTCGGCCCGATCCTGAACTTCAGCCCTTCCATTTCTTCGTAGACGGCATCGTCGCCTTTATATAATATGCATTCCCTGTCCGCTATTGAATCGTTTGCCTTTCCGTTGATCACATAATATATGGATGATATCTGCGGGAATGCTTCCGAAACAGCATCAAGCAGCCCTCTCCGGGCATCAGGATCATCATAGTAGAAACACATGATCAGCATTATGCTTCCTGCTTCAGTGGAGCGGATGATCATATTCCGCAGCAATCCGCGATGCTCCCTTATATTGAAGAAAGTGAGCCCGTGCGAGATGGCATATTGCCTGATGAACAGTCTGATGCTGTCAGAAGGCTCCTTCTGCAGGTAGCAGTGCTTGATATCCAGCACCTTGTCAAAGAAACGCCCGACGTGGAATCCGAGTCCGACCCTGTCTTCGGCGCTTATCTCCTCCGGATTCTCTCCGGTCTCAATCCAGCGTCTTTCGGAAAAGGTGAATTCGAGCTTGTTGCGGTAGAACTCGGTCCTTTCCGAAGGTATGATAGGGGAGACTTCCGGAATGTCCAGATGTCCTATCCTTACAAGCTGGTCGTATACCTGCTGCTGTTTGGCCTCAAGCTGCATACTGTATGGAAGGGGCTGCCACTTGCAGCCTCCGCATACACCGAAATGGCTGCAGAAAGGCTCCAGACGGTGTCCGGATGGCTTCACAATTCTCAGTATGTAGCCTTCCATATAATTCTTGCGCTTCTTAGTGACCTTGACATCGACTATGTCTCCGGGTACGGCGAACTGCAGGAAAAGCACTGCCCCATCCACGTGGGCTATCGCCTTGCCTTCAGCTGCGACTGATTCCACAACTACATTCTCCAGAATGATATTCTGATGTTTCCTTGCCATAGATGTTGATTTTATGCCGGTCAGGCGGACTATGTGTTTTCAAAGCGGCTGCAAACATACATAAAAATATCTATTCTGCATAACAAATAATTTGTTCTGATTTATTTCCATTACTTTCAGTTTCTGTGTATATTTGCAGTTCGCGCTTTTCTGAAGGGAGGGCGTGCAGAAAGACAGTTAGTAGTTATAAAGGATATTATGAAGAAGTTAGATCTGGAGGCTCTGGAGTATCACAGAAGCTTCCCCGCCGGCAAGACCGGCATCAGGCCTGTAAAGCCTACAGCGTCCCAGCACGATCTCGCGATGGCCTATACTCCAGGGGTCGCAGCCCCGTCGGAGGCTATAGCGGATGACAGGGAAAAATCTTATGACTATACCGGGAGAGGAAACCTGATCGCGGTGATTTCCAACGGTACGGCCGTGCTCGGGCTCGGTGATATCGGCCCGTACGCCGCCAAACCGGTGATGGAGGGAAAGGCTCTCCTGTTCAAGATTCTCGGAGGGGTGAACGCCT
>JADIMI010000030.1 GCA_017694845.1 Candidatus Cryptobacteroides intestinavium | reverse complement strand
TAATAATATTCATCGACAAAACCGGTGAAATATGCATAGTACACATCTGATCCTCCGGACCTTACCGATGTTATTGTGATGCCGTCTTCAGCAAATTCACTGGTACTGACAGTTTCTTTGTCATACAGCTTTCTTACCACTTTTCCGAGCCTGACGCAGACATCATAGACATCAAGCAGCCGCTCATTGAGGTCGCTGTTTCTGTTTATGTCCTCTCCATTATTTTTCCATAGCGGAAGACCCGGATATGCGGACAGGTTAGTTGACGAACGCTGAGGGAAGAATTCCACCCACTTGTAATCTACATCCGAAAGGAATTGCTCCTTTGCGGCCTCAGCGGCCGACTGGGCCCCGGCGGATTCCGGATCCGCAAAACCTTTGACAGCCTCAATATAATCCGTATACGGGACTTTCGTGATTTTCGTTGCCTGGAACGGAGACTCGATATATAGGATGAGGTTCTGGCCTATCAGTTCATCAATCTTCTCATCAGTGAGGTTCCCGGCAGAGGTCTTTATCGTCTGGAGAATGTTGGACAGGTTGTATGACAGCAGAACCTGCTCATAATGGGCATCAAGGGAAAAGCTCAATGTGATATCGCTGATATTCACCAGTCCGCCTTCTGCTCCCGGCTCATTCCCCTGTGAACCGTCGTCGGCAATGGCCTCGGCAATGATTTCATTTACTCCCTTTACCGTAATATTATATGTATACTTCCAGTTTCTCCTTACGGAATAGTTTCCGAAGCTTCCATCTTTGCTGAAGTCTCCAAGATGAATCACATAACTGGTATTGCCGGAATACAGCAGTTTATCACCTTCCTCTCTGTTCTCACTGCTGCCTGTAGTCTCGTATTCGGCATATTCTCCGCTTATTACGACATATGTGGCATTTTCAGGGGCATATTCCCAGTCTTTTTCTCCGTTGGTGCTTCCGACGCCTGTGCCTGCGTCACTTCCCGGGATGCCGATGTGGTTGCCGTCGGAGCTGTTGTATTTCCACTCGTCGCGCTGATTGTAGCTTGTTACACTCGGGTTTTCCTTCTGGATGTTTTCAGGGATGAAAAAATCAAAGCTATAAGTTCCGCCTGTGGAAGTGGCTGTTATAGTCTGGACTGAACCGTCATAATAGAACTCTGCATCCGCTTCTGCCGGATTATCTTCAGTGCTTCTGCTGCCGGCAAGCCTCGTGCCTTTAGGTAAATTGTATATCTGATACGATGTAGGGGTGAATGATATGTGTCTGTTGGTCTTGGAGCCGCTTCTGATGTTGAAAATCACATTGGCGGCAATCCTTTCAAGGTTGATGACCCCGCTGGAAGAGCCGTCATTGTTGAATGTCACCTCGTCTCCTCCTGTCCTGCTGGTGAATATCATCTGCTGGGTAGGGTATTCCGGAGTCGTTCCATTGTTGATATATGTGTTTCTAAGATATACTATTTCTTTCCCGACTGCATCCATAGTCAGTTCCCCGTCTTTTGCCCTGGTGCCGAGAGTCTCAATCTTGATTTTGAAATCCACCCACGACTCTACGGATACATAGTTGGCGACGGCGAATATTCGCTTGGTCCCTGTCGTTGTACTGATGGTCGTGCTGTAATGCCGTCCGCCGTCTTCTATTTCGCCTCCGCTTATCTGGTTTTCTGCAACGGGGATGACATCTTCGCATTTGGTGCCATCAGAGTTGTAGATGAACAGGTACAAAGATGTAATGTCCGAATAATCATTAAGTTCTGCTTTTGTGGTAACTGTGACATCATCACTGTTCGGGGCACCGAATGTCAGCGTCGCCTCGACAGGGATACCCTCTTCCACAGTCCCGGGAATGAGTTCTTTCTCTGCACAGGCCGAGATGCACAAAGCAGACGCTGCAGCAGTCACAGAGATAATTATATCATATATCCTTTTCATCTCCGCTATTCCTTATACAGAGACCTTATTTCATTAATTGAACTCTATGTTCATTTCGCGGCCCTCCCACGAGAGCGCAATCACCAGGATATCCACATCGACAGGGCTGAATATACCTTTGACCTTGATCCAGTCATTAGGTGCGACAGACGGGAGATAGACCGTCTTTGAACAATGTTTTCCGTTGAAAGTATATTCAATTTGTGCTGTATATGCTTTTCCTGCGTCATCTGCAAGAGTCTGCGAATCCGGATCGGCTGAGCCGTAAATATTCGGGAGCAGATAGGAGTCATAACCCACTTGCTGAAGATTACTGTCCTCAAGACTGCCGGTTTCATTGACTTTAGTCACAGTGGCATTAGACAATATCGTTTCAGAAAGAGAGTAATCAGTGGTTGCAAAATCATCCGCAGATCCTTTGGTGACAAAATAACCCGCAGTCACAGGCGGATTCTGGCATACAAGCTCTATCGAGTTGATGATGACAGATAAATCTTCTTCAGCCTTGGCGAAGAAGAACGAAAGTCTGGCCATTGCACGGGTGACGGCTATATCTATTACCTGAGCGTCAAGCTCCTCACTGATGTTGAAAGTGAAATTATTATTGTCGACATTGCCTTCCGCTCCATTCAATATATTGGTCATAGGAATGGCTGATGTCTCGACAATTTCGCCCAGCCCCGAAAACCTCACACCCTCTATATCAGACCTGGTCGAGGTTTCATCCAGAATCTCGTATCCGGCAGCCCTTGTCGCATATTCATCATTGGCAATCACATAGAAATCGATATTTCCACTGGCCGAAAGTTGCATAGTACAGTAGTGCGGGCCCTGGCCGGAGATTCCGTCCCAGTAACCATACCCTACCAGTTCGTTGTTCTGGGCCCCGCCAGGAGCGTGCTTGAATGCAAATATCTTGACACTCTTTACCGTATTGGCCTCATCGACATTGGCTGAAATCTTTGTCGCGGATCCTGAACCGCCGTCCACTACAAGGGTCACCTTTGCCGGACCGCCGAACACAGCCTGCTCCGGTGCCGTATTCTTTGAACAGCCGGCCAGACACACTGCAAGAGCGCACACAGCCACACCCGCAAGGTTTTTTCCTGTCCCGGTGAGACAATGCCTGACTTTACATAATATGTAGGATGATATCTCCATTACCTGCTATTCTTTATCGAAGCCCGGGAAGACGTCCTCTATATTCCATTCCACCACTTCAACTCCGACCGGACCGAGAGTAATCTGTATGGCTACGGCAGCCTCCTGTTTCCCATCCACTTCAACTTCATACCTGTCTATGAAGTCGGGAATGGAAACCGTATAAATCTCATTACCGTCTGCAGAATTCGTCAGAATCAGCGAAGTAGCTTCATCCTCAGTGAAACGCAGCACGTTATATTGCATAATATACGAATCTTCATCTTCCGGGTCATCCATAATCTCCGGCATCACTTCGCATTTTTCTGCCGCCGGTACATTGAAGAAATCCGTATATGCGGGACATCCTGTATGTGACACATTGACTGCCACTTCTTCTCCACTCTGCCCCATAGCCCCTTTGAAACCTTTGAGCTTCACATACATGTCTATATGCGAACTCTCGAATTCACAGGTCTCTGTCACGTCCTGCAGCGACTCCGGAACGGAAATCTCCACATCACTGAAATAGAGAGGGTCTGTACCTGTATATGAATCCGACTTGAACCATACCGGTTCTGCCACCTTTGCTTCGCTGTATGTTTTCTCCACCTGCGTATTCTCGAACATATTTCCCCAGCATACTATTCTGTAATTACCCGGGAAAAGATGCAGGTGCGCACCCTGCTCTGCTGTCAGAGCATCCTTATCGAAGACATATTCTCCCGCAAGAGAATTGTCGGCAGCGGAATACACATACATATTCACCTGGTCAATCTTCTCCGGAAATATATCGTCGTCTCCGTCTCCCATATAAATGAAGGACAGCAGTACATCGCAAGTACAGTCAGACCTGTCCTCCCTGATACATCCTGTCAGAAGGCTGAATGCAGCTATAAGCGATATGACATACCTGATTTTCATTTCTTCCTGATTAATCTATGAATATGTATCACTGCTGGGCACTTAGTCCCAGCTGATTTTCAACTGTTTATAATTTAGTTCTTTGACATTTTTGTAATCGCAATCAGTAAGTATCTCTTTTACAGGCGTTTTATCCAGTAGAGAAAAGCTCAGTATTT
>JADIMI010000007.1 GCA_017694845.1 Candidatus Cryptobacteroides intestinavium | reverse complement strand
CTTTCCGGTGCGGGCCTGCGGGGTGCTCCTCACCCATTCCAGCTCTCTTCTGAATATGTTTCTTACCTTGTCCGTCTCGGCATTGAAGTTGGCGATGCGTTCACTCCTTTTCTCCAGATAGTTCCGGTAGTCCCCCCTGTAGATCCACATCGCTCCGCGGTCGAGCTCCATTATCGTGTTACATACCTTGTCAAGAAAATACCTGTCGTGTGTCACCATCAGGAGAGTGCACCTTGACCGGCTGAGATATCCTTCGAGGAATTCGATTGCATCTATGTCCAGATGGTTGGTCGGTTCGTCCATAATGAAGAAATCGGCTTCGCTGGCGAGCATCTGTGCAATGGCCACACGCTTGACCTCGCCGCCTGAAAGTTCCTTCATTTTCTGTCCGAAGTCCGGGAGGTCGAGGCTGGTGAGGAACTGCCTGACCTTGCGCCTGTATTCTTCCAGATGCCCGGTGTCCATATCCGCGGTCAGCTCCGCGCTTGATGACATTATCTGGTCGAATATCCCTTTTTCGGGATCGAAGCTGTATTCCTGCTCCAGAAAAGAGATGCGTATATCTTTCAGAAAGGTGATCTTCCCGCCGGAGTCGGACTTGTCCTTTCCTGCAAGTATCTTCAGGAGTGATGTCTTGCCGGTTCCGTTTGGTGCGATCAGGGCGATCTTGTCCCCCTCGTTGATGTTGAATCCTATATGTTCGAAAAGTACTTTCGGACCGTATGATTTGGAGATATTCTCTATCTGGAGATAACTTGGCATAATGTCAGTGATTGTTGTTTACCTGAAGAGTCTGTCTACTTCCTTGACGGCTTCAGGGAGGGCGAAGACAGCGACGCGGTCGTAGGCCTTTATCTCGGTGTCTCCGACGGCTATCAGCGACTCGTTTCCCCTTATCACTCCTCCGATAAGGGCGTTCTTCGGGAACTCTATGTCCTTCAGTCTGCCTTTTGTAATGAGACTGTTCGGAGCCACTATGAACTCGATCACCTCTGCGTTTGTCCCGCTCATATATTTTATGAACCTTACCTTGTTGCTCAGGGTGAACTTGAAGATCCTTCCCGCAGTGATCAGTTTCTTGTTTATCACGGCATCCACGCCCATGCTCTCGGCCAGACGGATATATTCTATGTTCTCCACTTCCGCGATTGTCCTGCCGATCCCGAGCCTCTTGGCCGCCACGCAGGCAAGGATGTTGGTCTCGGTGCTGCTGGTCACTGCCACGAAAGCATCGTATTCCCTGATGGACTCTTCGAGAAGAAGGTCGGAATTGCGTCCATCCCCGTTCACGACAATGACATTTCCCGGCAGCTTTTCCGAAAGTTCAAGGCATTTCTCCTTGTTCAGCTCGATGATCTTCACCGAATCGATCTCCTTGCACATCATTTTTGCCACCATTTCCCCGATCGGCCCTCCTCCGAGGATCATCAGCTTGTTGACTTCGATATTATGCTTCCCTATGTATTTCATAAGGGACTCGATGCCCTCTCTCTTGGAGATGATGAAGACGAGGTCGTGGTACTTGAACTTCGTGTCGTATTTCGGTATTATGGTGGTATTGTTCCTTGATATCGCCACAACCCTGAACTTCAGGTCGTCCGTGCTGGCCATCTGGCTGAAGTCGATAAGTTTCGTGTCGATGATAGGGGAGTCTTCATCCAGCTTGAACACGGCCATCTGGAGCCTTCCCCTGGCGAAGTCCATGGAATCGGTGGATGCTGTCCTCTTGAGCAGGTCGTATATCTCTCCTGCAGCTATCTTTTCAGGATAGAACATAAGGTCGATGCCCATTTCGGTGAAAAGGAACTTGTTCTCGTAGGTGAGATATTCCTCGTTGTCGATACGGGCGGTCACCTTCTTGCTCCCCAGTCTCTTCGCCAGCAGGGAGCTTACGATATTTACATCCTGGGATGCCGAAGGATTCACTGCTATAAACAGATCCGCATCCTCGCATCCTGCCTCCTTGAGCACCTCGATCGAAGAAGGGTTTCCTGCGACCGTGATTACATCCGTATTCGCGGACAATGCCTCAAGTCTTGCGGGTTCGCTGTCGATTACAGTTATGTCATTGGATTCGTTGCTCAGCATCTTCGCAAGATGTGAGCCGACTTCTCCGGCTCCGGCGATGATTATTTTCATAACTCAGTCCTGTCTTTATATGTCAGATGCCCGAACGTATCATCTTGAAGATATCCTTCCTGTATAGCAATGCCTTGGGAATTATCCATTCCGGATAAAGTCCGGCGACTCCTGCCACCTTGCCTTTCTCGATCAGGTACTGTTCTATCTCCTCCATATTGGTCTCCTTCACCAGCTGCCTGTACTCCCTGTGGGCCTTGATTACAGCCTGGAAATAGCGGAACTTGAAGGATATGAGATATATGAACGCGGAACATCCGTCAAGTATCATTCTTCTGAAAATGGTGGTGCGGGCTTTCCGTATGCCGATCCCTGCAGCTTCTGATGCTATCTCTTCCGCCTCGCTCTCATCCCCTTCCATCAGCGCGCCTTCAGGTTCTATATAGTTGTCATTGTAATATTCGAGCGCATATGTCTTTGCCAGATTGTTGCTGAGCATCAACAGGTTGTTGCGATAGTTCAGCTCCAGCTTCCAGGGGGACTCTTTCGGGAGTGTCCCGCCTCCTATATGATATACGACAGAATCAGGGACGACAGTCACCATATAGCCTTCAAGCTGGATCCTCCAGCAGAGGTCTATCTCCTCCTGATGTGCAAAGAATCTTTCGTCGAATCCTCCGAGTTTCCAGAACAGGTCCGCTCTTACAAGCATACAGGCTCCGCTCACCCACAGTACATTCTGAGGCTCATCGTACTGTCCGAAGTCCTTCTCTGTCCAGTCCAGCACCCGGCCCCGGCAGAACGGATATCCGTATCTGTCGATGCATCCGCCTGCGGCCCCGGCATATTCGAACATATCCCTTTTCTGCCATGAGTGCAGCTTCGGTGCACACGCTCCGCATAGAGGATGGGTGTCTATATATTCTTCAAGCGGGGCAAGCCACCCATCGGAGATCTCGATATCCGAGTTGATAAGCAGGTAGTACTGGGCATCGATCCGGGCGAGGGCACGGTTGTATCCTCCCGTGAACCCGTAGTTGCGGTCGAACTCTATTATCCGTATCTGCGGGAAATTCTTTCTGATCCATTCTATGGATCCGTCTTCCGATGCATTGTCTGCTATTATGACCTGGTTGTCTGCCGAAGTCCCGGTGCCATGGCCAATGGATTCTACCAGCCCGGGAAGAAATCTTTCCAGATATCTTTTCCCGTTCCAGTTCAGTATGACTATCGCTGTCTTCATAATACAGACCGCAAACTTACGCAAAATCCATGGAATATCCGACGAATTTCGTCAGAAGAACGGTTTCATGACCGTTATCCCTTGAAAATGTCATTTTTCTTAACGTTGTCTTTGTCAACGACTTGCGTGGATATGTAGAAATATCGTGCAGTCCGAAAATAACGAAACGATCATTGCACTTTCTATCGTTTTCCTTGCCGGCACCTTCCGTTGTCATCCTGAGCGTCTTCTTGTCATCCTGAGCGTCTTCTTGTCATCCTGAGCGTCTTTTTGTCATCCTGAGCGTCTTTTTGTCATCCTGAGCGTCAGCGAAGGATCTGGGACACCACAACGATTCTCGCCCCCGGATTCCCGTATCAGATTCTTCACTTCGTTCCCTTAGACAATGCTTCGTCCGGAATGACAGTGTCTTGTCCGGAATCAATGCGCGGAGGCGTTCTGCGGTTACGGACCGCGAACATCAACTTTTTGCAATCCGCTGAGACACAATGCAATACAAAACAACCTTGTTCGCGGTCCCCTCAAAAAAGTGGGGACCACGAACAATCGATTTCTGTAATAATCTGTATTTCAATAAGATACAAATTTGACTTGTTCGTGGTCCGTTGTCCTGTCCTCTTCTCCAGATTCTTCGCTGACGCTCCCTTAGACAGGGGCTGTCATCCTGAACGAAGCCGAAGGTGGAGTGAAGGATCTGGAGCATCAGATTCTTCGCTGACGCTCAGAATGACAGTGAGGAAACGACAGTGTGCCGGTGCGGGGCGAGACGCATATCATCTCGAGCCGAGCCAGATGAATACCATACCGGCTAAAATGAATGCAAGATCCAGGGCCTTAGCCTTGAGGTTCTTCTCCCTGAACAGCAGCGCCCCGCAGATGAAGGAGATGATTACGGATCCTCTCCTGACGAGCGAGATGACAGAGATCATCGAATCAGGCTGGTTCAGGGCTGTCAGATATGCAAAGTCTGCAGCCGATATGAACACTGATATCAGAGGGATGGCCCAGCTCCAGTGGAAAGGTGTCGTAACCTTCCGTTTAGGGAGCCACAGAATGAGTATCACGGCGCCCATCATAATGAACTGGTAGAAATTGTACCAGCCCTGGACGAACATAGGGCCGAGCTGCCGCATTATATATTTGTCATACAGCCCGCTCATCGCCCCGGTGATGGTCGCTATGGCTATGAACCAGATCCATCTGTTGTGCGTGAAATCCACATTCTCCTTCCTGCTTGACCGGCTGAGCAGGAAAAGCGATATTATGGCAAGTATGACGCCTGCCCATTGCCAGCCGTTGAGCCTCTCTCCGAACAGTATCATCGCACCGACAAGCACAAGAATCGGCCTGGTGGCGTTGATGGGACCGACTATGGTGATGGGAAGATGCTTGAGCCCGAAATATCCGAAAATCCAGGATGTGAGTACGATACAGGACTTGAGTATGACCATCAGATGTGCTTTCAGCAGAGGGTGGGTGTCTATGTATCCTGTCATCCCGGCTGCTCCCCCTGACGTCTCAGGATGTCCCGCGAACGGACTGCTGTCAAAGATGGTCCCGGCAAACCATCCGCTTCCTGCAATGGAGTCTATAATGAAAGGGGAAAAGATCAGTGTAGAGAACAATGTATTGAGAAGCAGCACCGGAAGAACGGCATTGTTCTCCAGTGCTGCTTTCTTCGATGTATCATATAGGCCGAGCAGTGCAGCCGAGACAAATGCAAGCAGCAGCCACATAGACTACTCCTTATGCCCGCAGCAGCATCCGCCTTCGTGTCCTTCGCCGTGGCAGTGTCCTTCACCCTCCCCGTTGTGGCAGTGGCCTTCACCCTCCCCGTTGTGGCAGTGGCCTTCTCCGTGTCCGCCGCAGCCGCCGTGGCAGCCACAGTTGCTCTTGACATATTCTCCGTGCAGTCCCTCTGTCAGCTCCTTGTCGGTAGCATCCCTGACAGTGAGCACTTTTCCTGAAAAGTTCAGGGTTTTCCCGGCCATCTGGGAATTCAGATCGATTTTCACTGAATTTTCATTCACCTCCAGAATAATTCCGGGCACTACACCTCCTGCCTTGTTGATCAGTGGAATACGGTTGCCTACTACCATCAGGTCCTCCCTGATTTCACCGTTCACTTCAAATGCTGCCTTTGGAAGGTCGATTATCCTGTCCGGGTCGACTTCCCCGTATCCTTCCTCAGGTGTAAGCGTAAAGCTGAAACTTTCTCCGGGTTCCAGACCTTCGATATTCTGCTCGAATTTCTCCAGCAGCGTCCTTGTGCCGTGTATATAGTCAAGCGGCCTTTCTTCCGGACATCTGTCCACGATCTGTCCGTCTACTTCAAGCTCGTATGTGAGCTCGACAACTTTGTTCTGTCCTATTTTCATAGTATTGATCTTTGTGCCGTCACCAGCTGGCGGCTGTCATTCTCCTGTAAAATCCACGTCCCCGAATGCAAGTGACGGAATCTGCCATCTGGCTCCTTCCCTGGCATCGGATCCTGCTGCCATTATGGACTGCCACAGGGATACCATATTTCCAGTTATAAGCATTTCCCTGACCGGGTGCGTGATCTTCCCGTCCCTGAAGGCGAAACCCTCGATCCCGTATGAGAAATTCCCCGTTGTGCTGTTGCAGTTGCCTCCGTTGAAGCCTGTCACCAGGATCCCGTTTCCGGCCGATTCGAGAATAGCCTGCAAATTTATGCCATTTTCTTTATAATCCAAACCGTTTCCGGCGGTGTATCGGTTGAACGGGAGAATGACTGGTCTCGACGGTCCGTTTACAGTGGCAGGCATTCCGAGCTTGTCGGAGAAATATGTATTGATGAAATACATTTCGACAGTCCCGTTGCGGATAATGTCGGTTTCTCTTGTCGCTATACCTTCCGGATCGAACAGCCTCGATCCTGTCTCTCCTTTGCTCCAGGCCATATCCCTCACGGTCAGTTCATCCGGGAATATCTTTCTGTTGAGCGTCCCGTCGAGGAACGAGTTCCTCTGCTGTATGGCCGAGCCGTACAGTGCGTTCAGCAGGGGGGCGGCAAGCCTTGAACTACATGTGCTGTCGACGACCATCGTGAACTTCCCTCCGCTGTGGCCTGTGGCTCCGACCTGGGCTTCGGCTCTCGACAGGGCCGTTTCCGAACAACCATATATCATAAGCCTGTCATATGCAGGAGCGGAGCTCCACCAGTATCCGCTGTATCTGTCACCGTTACGATCCTGTATGGTGATTTCTGACCAGAAGGAGAACGATGTCTCGGTATGCCTGCCCGTAAATCCCTGTGAATCTATTATATAGCAGTCGTCGACGGAATCCGAGTATTCGCATTCCTCGGAGATCAGAGTGTGCCGGCTGCTGATCCTGTCTGACCCGTAGACCGTTCCGGCCATCGCTGCCTTCACCCTGTCTTCCGGAGAGATGCACTCGTAATGTCTGTCGTACAGGCCGAGTTCTCTCCCCGACACTGCATTCCTTGCATAAAGTTCAGGAGAAGGAAGATGCCTGCATTTATCAGGAGTAAGCATTCTGGTACGGCTGATCGCCTTGAGGATGAATTCGTCAATGCTGTCAAAGGAGAACCTGTTCGTCGAGTAGGTCCCGTATCTGCCATCTACGAACAGATGGATGGAGAGGGCCCTGTCTGCATTTCTGCTGACCTTGTCGATTTCACCGTTCAGAAGCTGTATGGAGTCCAGTATGTTCTTGCTGACAGTGACTCTTGCCTGAGCCGCTCCTCCGGCGAGGGCGGACTCCAGACAGTGTCCTGCCGCAGCGATCTCCTCTTCGCTGATTCCCTGGAAGCCGTTCCGTGATATCTGCCCGTTCTGTAATATTGTATTGTTCATTGTACTGCAATGTAGTGCGTTTGCTTTTTCATCCCGGCCGGTGCTGTCATTCACCTCCTGCTGTCAGGGAGCTGACCAGGACTGTCGGTATGCCGAGGGAGACAGGCACGTTCTGCTCCTTGCCGCAGGTCCAGGTCCCGTTGTCGATCTTCAGGTCGTTTCCTACGGCGGTAATCTTCGCCAGCGCTTCCGGCCCGTTGCCAATGACATTGATGTCCTTGACCGGTGCAGTCAGTCTCCCGTCCTCAATGAGAAATCCGCTTCTGACATAGAAAGTGAAGTCCCCTTCGCCTATCCTGACCTGCCCGTTGGAGAATTCCGTAACATAAAGACCGTGCCGTACCGATGCAATGATATCTTCAGGAGCGGCATCCCCTGCCTCCATATATGTAGCACGCATACGGGGTATCGGGTTGAATCTGAATGACTCTCTCCGACCGTTTCCGGTAGGGGAGACTCCGTAGAAGGATGCACTGATCCTGTCGTGCAGATAGGATTCAAGTATACCGTTCCTGACCATATATGTCTTCTGCCCGGGAACTCCTTCGTCATCATAGTTGCCTGCGCCGCGGTTTCCCGGTATGGTGCCGTCATCTACGATGCTGATCCCGCTTCCGCATATCTTCCGCCCTGTCCTGCCGGAGAATATGGACTGTCCCTTCCTGTTGAAGTCAGCCTCGAAGGCGTGTCCCATCGCTTCGTGCAGCAGGATGCCGGAAGCCCCTGCCGCCATCACTATCGGCATTTCTCCTCCTTTCGGCCTGCGGGCATCGAATTTTGCATCTATCCCGGCCACTACTTCTTCTGCGAGTCTGTCCGCCAGGTCGTCGGAGACCATGTCTGCACCGCAGCGGTGACTCCATGATGCCGTGCTGTTCTCGGTCTTGCCTTTATAGGAGAAGATCGCAGAGACAGTCATACTGCACATCGGACGGCTGTCCACCGTCAGCTCCCCGAGAGAGTTGTACATCATTATATAGCTCTGATAGTCGGACAGGCGGATAATTACCTTGACGATTCTGCTGTCCTTGCTCCGGACAGCAGAGTCGATTCTTTCGAGCACGGGAAGGAACCTGCTGTGGTCCGTCTTGTCCCACGTCTCGGATACGGGATACAGGTCCAGGGACCGGTCTGACGGTACTCTTCCTCCTGCCGCCCTGCCACGCCTCGAATCTTCTTTGCCGGATATGTCCGGGCTTATATTGGTGACGGATTTCACCCTGTCTGCAGAAATCGCTGATGCGGCCTTCGCCGCAGCGATCATATCCTTCAGTTCCGTGCTTTCAGAATATGCATATCCTGTCCTCTCTCCATCGAGCACTCTGATCCCTACACCGAAATCTTCATGATATCCTCCGGAATTCACTTCACCATCCCTGAGCATCAGGTCATTGTAGACAGAATATTCAAAATACAGGTCACACCAGTCTCCGCCTGCTGAAAGGCCTGCGGCAATGACTTTCTCCATTTCCTGCTTCCCGGTCCTGAATATGTCGAAGAAAGGCTGCTGGTTCATATCTGCTCATTGCGGTCTGAAACCAGACCCTTTATCTTTTCAAATGTATCGCTGTCCTTGATTATCAGAGGTCGGGCCTTCCCCCCTTCCGCCACAACCTTGAACGGGACCTGGGAATTGTCTGCAAGTATCCAGCGGTCGCATATAGGTGCATAGTCATTGAAGAAGTAGTTGATGCCCACCCTGTAACGTCTCCGTACAGTCTCTTCCGGTATATTGTGACCGCCTGCCGCGACCCTTGCCTTCACCCGCTTTACGGCCAGATCCGGAGAATTCAGCCAGAAATACAGGACTGTCACATAATAGCCTTCCGCCTGGGCCGCACGTACAGTATTCAGAAGCGACCTGGTGGCCAGGGTAGTCTCTATCCCGAAGTCTTCTTTCCTCTGCAGAAGATACCGTATCCTCATCAGCATAAACCTGCTTGCCTGAATGGATGCACCTTCAGGATTGAACGGGGAGAGCCCTTTCGCGAATTCATCGGAATTCACGAACTGCCTGCATTCCAGCATCTCTGGAAGCAGGGTGTATGAAGCTGTGGTCTTGCCGGCTCCGTTGCAGCCGGACACTATGTAAAGTCGTGGCATATATAATGGCTTCTTGAATCAGTCTGTATTCTCTTTGCAGGAATGCACCGTCAATGATGCGTCACCCCGTATCCGAACAGAGCGAAGTCCCCTTTGCAAGGGTCACCAGGGAAGATGTCATTGAATGCTGCGGTTATCTCCCTTGCCGTTACAATATCCTTGCTCTTCCTTTCCGTCAGCCCGAGTGCGGTCGCCTGTCCGTAGACATGCACATCCAGCGGGATTGTCAGGTCTGCAGGAGAACTGTCCTTCCATAGACCCAGGTCGACCTTCCCATCATTCCTCACCAGCCAGCGTCTCATCATGTTTATCTTCTTGTCAGGAGCCTTCGGGTCCTCCTTCCTGCCGTAGATGCGGCACCTTATCTCTGTGTTGCTCATCCCTTCGATACTTCCGCGTGCGCTGTACACCTCTTTCAGGTTCGAGCATATCCGTGCGAACTCGCTCCATTTCACAGTGCGGTGCAGGCTGGAATCCTCGTCCCTGTACTCTCCTCGCATGACATAGTCGTATGGCTTCCAGCCCATTTCATCAAACGCTCTCCCGCAGTCACGGACAATCATGCATCTCCGTCCCCAGGCGAGATGTGCGGCTATGACTGCCGCTATCTCCACATCCGCAATGCTGCATTTCCCGGAGCGGAACTGCTCGGCGAATCTTCTCGGAAAGATTATCGGATCCTCCTCGAAATATTTCGGATCGTTATATTCTTCGGCCCAGCCAATGAGCCTTTCTCGTGTCAACTCATCCATATCCTGCAAAGATAATCAGTATCTTTGAATAATGCCGTGCGGATTGTGATTCCTTTTGCAATTCCTTTTGCATTCCTTTTGCATATTGGATGAAAATAGGTAAATTTGTCTGCCTTCCTTCCGTCCGGGAGGGAAGGGCTATAATGCAGATAACACTGGAACTATGAAGAAGATAAGACTGGCCGCTCTTCCGCTTGCCGGGACGGCGGCAATGCTGGCGGGATGTTCGGGAGACCAGCCGCGCAGACCGAATGTCATAATCATCTATGCGGATGATATCGGATACGGAGACCTGAGCTGCAACGGTACTGCCGCTGTCAGTACGCCAAATGTGGATTCTCTGGCCGAGAACGGTATCAGATTCACCAACTCCCATACGACATCTTCTGTCAGCACCCCATCCCGTTACGGCCTTCTGACAGGTCAGTATCCGTGGAGGAAGGAAGGGACAGGAATAGCTACGGGAGATGCAGGGATGATCATAAGGCCCGAACAGTACACTATAGCCGATATGTTCAGGGATGCCGGCTATGCTACAGGCGCTGTCGGCAAATGGCATCTCGGGCTCGGGGACAGGACCGGGACCCAGGACTGGAACGGTACGGTGACGCCAGCTCTGGCAGATATAGGTTTCGATTATTCATATATAATGGCGGCGACAGGCGACAGGGTGCCTTGCGTCTTTATCGAGAACGGCAAGGTCGTCGGCCTCGATCCTTCAGACCCTATCTATGTCAGCTATAAGGAACCGTTTGAAGGAGAGCCTCTTGCTAAAGACCATCCTGAACTTCTGAGAATACATCCTTCACAGGGCCACGACCAGGCCATTGTCAACGGCATACCGAGGATCGGGTATATGAAAGGAGGCGGATCCGCGTTATGGAGGGACGAGGACATAGCGGACAGCATTACCGTCAAGGCTATTGAGTTTATTTCCAGGCATAAGGATGAACCGTTCTTCCTGTATCTGGGAACAAATGATATACATGTGCCGCGTGTGCCGCATGAGAGATTTGCCGGCAGGAGCGGTATGGGGCCGAGAGGGGATGCCCTGCTCTCTTTTGACGAAACCGTGGGCCGGGTGATGGCTGTCATAGACGAACTGGGACTGGATGACAATACGCTGGTGATCCTTAGCAGCGACAACGGGCCGGTAGTGGATGACGGATATCAGGACCAGGCCTGGGAACTTCTGGGCGACCACAGACCGTGGGGTGATTTCAGAGGAGGCAAATACAGCGCCTTCGAGGCCGGGACGCGAGTGCCGATGATAGTGCATTGGGGAGATATGTTCGACGGAGTCGTTTCCGATGCCCTTTTCTCCCATATAGATATTTTTGCATCGCTTGCATCTCTTGCCGGCGCCGAAATTCCGGAAGGTGCGGCGCCAGACAGCAGGAATGCGCTGGATGTCCTTGTCGGAAAGGATGGTACGGGGAGAGACTATGTCATAGAACAGAATGTCAATTCCACGTTGTCGGTGCTGGATTCTGAAGGCTGGAAGTATATTTCACCTTCCGATGCCCCTGCAATAGAGTTCTATACGAAGATGGAACTTGGAAACAGCCGTAAGGAACAATTGTACAACGTATCGTCGTCAAAATATGAGAAAGACAATTGTATAGAGGAATTCCCTTCAAAGGCTGAGGAGCTGAGAAAAATCCTTGAAAAGGAGACAGCCGGGTCTAAAGCTCTCTGATGAACCGTGCCGGGTTGCCTGCCCACAGCTGGCCATCCGGCACATCTCTTGTCACGACGGAGCCTGCCCCTATGACAGCTCCCTTCCCGATGGTGACCCCTTTCAGAATGATGCTGGCGGCTCCGATGAACGCATTATCACGTATTGTTACAGGGGCTGTCCGTGTATCGTTTCTGTCCTGGTCGGGATATTTCCTTTTCTCAGGGTCAATGCTGTGAAAGTCAGTGTCGATAATATAGCAGTTCCCCCCGATCTTCACATTGTCCCCGATAGTTACAGAGTCAGCTGCGACTATATAGCTGCTGCTGATTCCGACATTCCTTCCGATATCGAGTCTGGCATTCTCTCCGACCCATACCGCACATTTCCCTGTGCTCAGTGCGTTGCCGTAGAAGCAGCTGTTGATCCTGAATCCGTCTCCTATGCTGACAACGGCTCCTCTGCGGATTGTTATATGCGGCAGGCCTGTAACCCTCGCTGATCCGGAACGTGCTCCGTACAATCTGAGGATTGCCTTGAATATCAGTCCATCCAGCCAGATCCTGGCTGCCCATGCGTATCTGTATATCTTCTGCAGTACCATAACTGTTCCTGTTACCAATATATGCATACCGTTATGCCGGCTGTCCGGAATCCTGTATGCAGGTCTCTATGATTTCTTCATATGTATGTATCAGTTGCTTTCTGACCGTGACAGGATCGTGTCTTTCAGCGGCGGCTTTTCTCGCGGCCTTCCCTGCCATATCTGCAGCCTCGCTGTCAGATGCGAGGCGTATAATGGCATCGGCATATGCGTCCGGATCGGTGTCCGGGACAAGAAGACCTGTCACGCCGTTGTCGACAATGGAGGATGTCCCCCCGACATCCGTGGCCACGGATGGCAGTCCGAGAAGCATCGCTTCGCACAGACTGTTCGGACTGTTCTCTATATGGCTGACCTGGCAGTAGATGTCTGCACTTGACATCTCTCTGACCATTTCACTGGCATCCATACGTCCTGCAAGCTGTATGTCAAGGTCTGCAGAGGCCAGTCCTGTGGATTTCTCTGCTATCGACACCATCTCGCTGCCATAAGAAAGGCCTATGACTGTCCAGCTGTATCTGACTTTCCTTCCCTTCAGCGTACAGGCTGTTTTCAGCAGCAGTTCGTAGCCTTTGTATATGCCGTCCGATATAGTGCTGACTATCTTTATATGCTGTCCACATCCTTCCCGGCGGTCTCTGTCCCGGATCTCTTTGCTGCCGGACATATCATCATATGTATGGTAGAACGGCTCTCTCATTATCTCATTGACAGTGAAATACAGTCTCTCCGGATTCATCCTCCCGGAAAACTCCCTGTCCATATCCGTCCTGCCGAGGATGAATCTGGCAGACTTCAGCATCAGGGCCTCGTTGCGGGCCTGATGCTTCAGCTGCCTGTACATCATAATGGCAGACTGTTTCCTTAGCCTGCAGCCTATGCTTTCAAGCATAAGGACATCATTCATAGATATTCCGCTGAAGTATTTTTCCAGGCACAGCTCCATTACGCCCTGTATGGAAATGACTACCGGAATCTTCTTTCCTCCGGCTTCTATACAGCCGTCTTTCCCTCTCATCTTTCCGTATATCAGTCCGAAACATTTTTCTGTGCCGTGTATGTGGATTATATCCGGTCTGCTTTTCTCTATGATGCATTCAAGTCTGTCAAGTATCAGCCTGTCATATACTGACCACGGCATAAGCAGCCGTCTGAGCCGGAAGATAATGTAGCTGCCTGAACGGAACGGTGCAATGGAATGGTATTCCACGCCGTTATATGCAAAATCTTCCTGTACCTGTCCGGATGACAGAAAGGCTATCTCGAGTTCAATGTCATTCCTGACGGCCTTCTCAAGAGATGAGAGCCAGCCGCCTGTTATTGTCCTTCCTCCATTCCGTTCGATGCTTGAACAGGGATTGTTTGTCACCCACAGAACTTTCATCCTATATATTCATTGTCATTCGGATACCGCTATAAAACAAAGACAGAGGCAGGTCTTTCCGCCTCTGTCCATCTGTGCGGGCGAAGGGACTCGAACCCATACGCCTTGCGGCACCAGATCCTAAGTCTGGCTTGGCTACCAATTACAACACGCCCGCCTCCATATAAGGATTGCAAAGATAGAAACTAATTTCTAAATAGCAATGATTTGTCGGTCCTTTAGAGAGTCCTTCATGGTCCCTTTGATGCTCAGACCTTCCTGAATCCGGCACAGCACCAGTTGTCTATCGCATCCTGTTCCATATATTCCAGGCCGGCTCTCCGGGCGGATGAACATATCATTGGAAAGTCTTCCGTATAGAAGCCGCTTACAAACAGCAGTCCGTCTTTCTTCAGGCTGACGGCGTATGTCGGAATGTCTTCAAGAAGAATGTTCCTGTTGATGTTCGCGAGCAGGATGTCGTACTTGCCCCTCTGGAGCAGGGATGCATCTCCGCAGTATGTCTCCACGTGGCGGGAGACCCTGTTCTTGCGGGCATTGTCGAATGCCGAGGCTGCAGCTACGGCATCAATGTCGATGCCGTATGTGTGTCCGGCTCCCATTTTCGCAGCAAGAATGGCCAGTATGGCTGTGCCGCATCCCATATCCATCACGATCTTGCCTTTTATGTCAGCCTCGTGCCTGAGCAGGGCGCGGCACATCATATAGGTTGTCTGATGGTGTCCCGTGCCGAAAGCCATCTTCGGATCTATGGTGATGTTGAATCTTGTGCGCTTGAGCCCTTTATGGAATGTGGCCTTGATGGTGCACAGTCCATCCACGACGATAGGGGAGAACTGGCTTTCCCATACGGAGTTCCAGTTCACAGATGGCATAAGCGTGGCATTGAAGTCAATGTCGAAGTCATAGTCCAGCCCGCTCAGGAAAAGTTTCAGATTTCTCGGGTCGTACTTTTCCTTCGGAATGTAGCATTTCAGGTACGGGTCGGCTTCCGTGAACGACTCGAACGGAAGTTCCGCCAGTTCTGCCATCATTATCTCTGCATTCTCTTCTGTGTACGGGTCGATCTTCAGAGAGACTTCTATGTATTCATAGCTGTTCATAATCGGGTTGTTTTAATTCTTCACTGTTGTATCAGATCCTTCGCTGTGCTCAGGATGACTGGATGGGTTGTCTGTATCAGATCCTTCGCTGTGCTCAGGATGACTGGAGGGCTGACTGTCATCAGCGGATTCCAGTTCTGCCGATTCTTCTGATGAAAGTTCTTCGATATCGGTCTCGGCAGCGTTGCGGTATCCTATATCTTCCTTGTATTCGGTGACGGCCTCCTGCCTTTCATTTTCTCTGACAGCGGCATCAACCCCTTTCGAGAAAATGTTCCTTATGGACTCGAGCAGGTTAAGGCGGGTCTCATCTATGACTGACGAGAATACAGGTACATTGGCATCCTTGTATTTCGCCCGTCCGATCTTGAATTTCATATTGTCGAAGTCCGGTCCCCACAGGTCCACTCCGAACCTTATCAGCAGAGGTGATCTGAGTATCGAGATATGATATCGGAAAGACTGGTCAAGGCTCTGTATTCCGCTGAGGGCGAGCGAGTATCTGTCGACATTGAGCACGAACGGGAAAATTTCCACCCTGCTGTCCCCGATAAGCCCCTCTACAGACATATCATCTATTTTTATGTTATGTATGTCCTTGAACTTAAGTATCTTCGCGATCTTGTACAAGTCTTCGCTCTCTACAAGCGCCAGATCCTTGCCTTTTATCCGGAGCACACCGTTGAGGGATGGCATCATAATGTTCATTGCCGTATCGATCTGTGCAGTGGCGGCAAGCTCGCAGTCCAGCTGTCCGTAGAAAGACTTGAGCATAGGCATAATGGAGTCGACAGCCGGCATCATCTCTATGATTTTCTCTGCAGTGATGTCATTCAGATTGAGGCTGAATCCCGCAGTGATGTCGCTCTTGGTGCGTGTGGAATAGAACCCGTCGAAAGCCAGGTCGCCTACATTTGTCACTGCCTTGATGTCTGTCAGCTGGGCGCATCTTTCCTTTACGTTAAGTTCGGCAGAAAGGCTGCTCATCTCCATTTTTGAAAAGGTTACATTGCTGGCCTTCAGGGAGATATCTGCGATGAGGTTTGCCGGTATCACTATCAGGGATGTCTGAAGGACGGAGTCCGATGACAGCGAATCTGCCGCTACGATCTCTTCGTATGTCTCGTCATCCATTGTTTCTGCCGCTACAGACAGGCTGTCTGATGCAGCATTGAATGACTGTCCTCTGGAGTATGCCCCGAGAAGTTCGTTTAAATTGAGTCTGCTGGATGTTATGCCCAGATCCAGTTTCACCGGCCTGTTGTTCAGCAGGGCGCCTCTCAGTCCGGTAAGTTTTCCGTCTGCCGTTATTTCCGATCTTCCGCTGCGCAGTGTGAACCCGTTCAGAGTGAGCTCGTTATTGGTGATGTAGCCGTCAAAGTCATTCAGGCTAGTCCTGAGCGGGAAGGCCGGAGTCATTATAGATGCCCTCCTGAATTCGAGACCTCCGTAGAAATCCCATTCTCTGAAATATTTGGACATGGAATCCCCCAGCTTGAAGTTGAGGTCGTTCTTCCGGAAGTCTTCTTCAGTCAGCCAGTCCGGAAGAGCGGTTGCACCTCTGATCTTCCTGAGATGGCTGAACAGAGAATCCCTCGGGACATCGGGAAACCGTCGTGCCAGTGAGTCTACAAATGCCTTGGCCATTCTCTTCCGCCTGGCATCGCTCTTGGTGGCGACGATATTGATGCCGAGTTCCCTTACCGAGGCCCTGTCGAAGGCAGACCTGAGACGGATTGCCCTGCTGTCGCTCTTGAGGGAAAGCACCGGTATCTCCCTGTCCGCCTTTGACGGTGATACCTTGAACGTATTGTCGGAGTCTCTGATCGTAATACGGGTGGAATCTCTGTCTGTCAAGGAGAGCCTGCCTATGCTGACTTTCCCGCTGAACGGATAGTATGATGATGAGTCGGAAGCATCCAGAACCGCGGCATCATTCTGCGCTGCAATGGACAGTGCGCTTCCGGATGCCGAGAGTGCATCCTTGTATCTGATCGAAGTGCTGTCCAGTCTGGCGGCGACAGCTATCACTCTTGTGCCTTCCTCGATACTTCTGTCGAATCTGTTGCCTGTAGTGGCGACCACGATATCGAGACTGTCGATATGTACATCGATGCTGTCCTTTTCTGAATTTATGTTCAGTCTGCCGCTTCTGATGAAACCGGTCAGATCCGCATCGGCGAATGTGTATGGGCTGATCTGGGACATCCGTATCTTTCCCCTGGCATTGGAAGCCAGCTCGCCGGAAACGGACAGTCCGGTGCTTTTTCTGATGAACTGTCCCAGAGTGTCCAGCGATATGTCCAGCCCTCCATCTATCTCGAACAGCGGGTCATTCCCGAGAAGGTCCCTGGCGGAGCCTTTCAGCGCAAGCTTGAGCGCTTTGCCATCGAGATGGAAATCGTTGATGTCCAAGTCAACCGGGGCATCTCCTCCTCCTTTCGCCCGGATGTCTGCCGCTATTCTGCTGTCCAGTCTTATACCGCTGTGGCTGATTGGACTCTCCGGGATGTCCAATCTGACATCAATGGCAGGGAGTCTGCTCCCATCCACATTGTACCAGCCATTGATGGATGCATTCAACGATATGGTGGCATCTGTCCTGAGCTTTGCGGCAGCCGGTATGAGCTGCCTTCCCCAGAATCTCAGGATGTCATTTACCTTGCACTGGTCTATGGATGCATCTGCCTTGATGCGGATGCTGTCGGGAGTGAATCTGGCATCTCCCTTTATGTCTACAGGCAGGCATGCTATGTCTGCCCTGAGCCTGCTGATGGATATTCCCGGCAGGGAATCACGGATGAAATTGACCCTGGATTCTATATCGACGGGAATGAATATTCTGCCGAAAGACCGTGTGGCCAGGGCTGCACCGGCCTTTACATTCAGGGCGAAATCCCCTCTGTGCTCTCTCAGCCTGAATCTCTGCAGGGCGAAAGCCAGAGTGTCTCCGGAAAGCCTTCCTCCGATAAACATACTGTCTACGGTAAAACCTATCCGGTTGCGCTGCGGCTGTCTGGTGGACAGTCTGCCTCTGAATTTCATCTCCTTGATGTTCAATGCGGCGAACAATGTGTCCTTTGCGCTGCACAGAACAATGAACGGTCTGCCGTCAAGGCTTATCCGCTCGAGGGTGATTCCCGGGAGGGAGGATACCGTTGTTCCGGATGATTCTGTGCCGTCTGCGTCGTCAGTTGATGGGGCGGCAGTGGTCTCGGATTTGAGTATCTGCCAGTTGGCAGTTGAATCATTGTAGCTTTTCGCGAATATTCTCGGCCCGGTGAGCTCGATGTCAGGTATATGGATGTTTCCCGTGACCAGGGCTCCTATGTCGATGGATGCGGAAAAGCGTCTGAATGCGGCAAGAGTGTCGCCCGTCTCCGCCTTTCCCATTTTCAGAAGCCTGGCCTTGGCGCTGCCTGTCTCATATTCGGCGAACCTTTCTGCGGGATAGGTCAGTACGACACTGTCGAGAGTCACGTTCAGATTCGGAAAACTCTTCACTACAGACACTGATACCTTTCCGAAATCAAGATCCCCGTCTATATAGTCATCTGCAATGCCGTTCACTATCCTTGTCAGCAGGGCAGGGGAAAGAGCCACCTGCACGGTGACCATCAGCACTGCCACTATCCCGACAGCCCCGATGATGACTTTCAGCAGTGTCCTGCCGATTCTTGATGCCTTGTTCTTGTCCATAGCACAATCAGTTATCGGTCATACAGGTCCTGCTCTGGCGGTATAGCCCATAGAGCCAGGATCTGTATATCAGAACAAAGATAGTGATTAAATCGATAGGCTGTCCTCTTTCAGATCCTTCACTCCGTCTGCGGCTGAGTTTATGGTGACAGGAATGTCATTCTGAGCAAAGCATTGTCATTCTGAGCGAAGCGAAGAATCTGATAATTGCCTCTATCCATCACCATCGACTGCCCTGCGGACCGCGAACACGACATTTTTGTATCTTTTTGAATGCCAGGATATTATGAAAAAATCGTTGTTCGCGGTCCCTGCTTTTTTGTGGGGACCGCGAACAAGGTTATTTTGCATTGTATTGTATCTCAATGAATTACAAAAAGCTGATGTTCGCGGTCCGTTGTCCCGGTGATTCTATATTAGTATGGATTAGGAAAGATTTTGTAGAAAGTGTAGTCTTCTTTGTTTCTCTACGTGCTTTCACTAAAAATCATCCGGGATGTTCCATTTCTTTTTCCGCATTCTTGTCAGGGACAGCGGATCCTGTCAGAATGAACTGGCCCATCTTCCGGCGATGGTCAACAGTATAACGCACGGCATCCCACCCATTATCCTGTGTTTGTAACATCCTGATCTGTTTTGTATGGACTAAGGGTAGTAACATTTTTCAAAAATTCGGCAATTTGGCATTCAATCGTTCGGCAATTCGGCGCTGCATTGTTCGGTAAAATGTCATAGTTTGCACATCCTGTTTTCGACTGTGTTGTGGTAATTGTCCGATGTTGTGCACAAATGACTATATTTGCGGGCCGAAAATAGAGGTATGGTCTGATATGGATTTTGTTACGGTTATAGATTACATAGGTACATTCGCGTTTGCAATAAGCGGGATAAGGCTGGCGGCGGCGAAGAATTTCGATATTTTCGGAGCGTATGTCGTCGGGTTTGTGACAGCTATCGGTGGCGGAACGCTGAGGGATCTGCTGCTTGATGTCACACCGTTCTGGATGGAGCAGCCTTCATACGTGATAATCACGGGACTGGCTCTTGTCTTTGTGATAATATTCAAGAAATACGTCGTGAGGCTGGACAACACGTTCTTCATATTCGATGCCGTCGGGATAGCCCTGTTTACGGTTGTCGGGGTGGAGCGCAGCATCGCAGCCGGATTTCCCGTGTGGGTGAATATCATAATGGGTGCCATTACAGGTGCGGCAGGCGGAATGTTCAGGGACATATTCATAAACGAGGTCCCGCTGATCTTCAGGAAGGATATCTATGCAATGGCCTGCGCTATGGGAGGGGTGGTATATTATCTCTGCCTGTGGTTCGGGTGCGGGCATCTGCTGACGCAGGTGATTGCAGCGGTGTCTGTATTCCTGATCCGGGTGCTCTCTGTCCATTTCGGGATCAGTCTCCCATCCTTGAAGCCCATAGACAGATAAATCTGTTCCGGAGGCCGTCCGAAACTGCAGCCGTTGATATGGAGCCTGTGCGCAGAGACGCTGCCGGACTGACGTCTCTGCGCATAAAACGACAATTCTCCACGAAGGTATCTGCACCCTGAGCGCGGCGAAGAATCTGGAGAAGAAGGACAAGACTACGGACCACGAACAAGTCAAATTTGTATCTTATTGAAATACAGATTATTATAAAAGTCGATTGTTCGTGGTCCCCACTTTTTTGAGGGGACCGCGAACAAGGTTATTTTGCATTGCATTGTGTCTCAGTGGGATTACAAAAAGTTGATGTTCGCGGTCCGTATAGCGTCTCTGCGCACGGGGCAACAAAGCCTGTCGTATCGGTCTCCGGACGGGAGGTCATCTCTGTGTCAGAGTCAGGAACCGGCCGGGTATGCCGGTGTCGAATGTGAGTATCTTTCCGGTATGCGGATGCCTGAATGATATGGTTCTTGCATGCAGTGCAAGACGGTGCAGGGGATTTGTCCTGGCTCCGTATTTCCTGTCTCCCGCAACAGGATGGCCAATGTCTGCGGCGTGTACCCGTATCTGGTTCTTTCTTCCTGTCTCCAGCTCGAATTCCACCAGTGAATAATCCCCGGGCCGGATGACGCGGAAGTGAGTGACGGAAAACCTGCCTCCGTTGTCGGTCCTGCTTGAGCTGACTTTCATCGATTTAGGATTGTCCTTGAGATAACTTGCGATGGTCCCTTCGGATAGCCGGGGCGTCCCTTCCAGCACCGCCACATATTTACGCTCCAGGACGATCTGATTCCAATCATCCTGGAGCGCATATTTAGTTTCAGGGTCTTTTGCGAAGACTATCACTCCTGACGTGTCCCTGTCGAGCCGGTGCACTATGAAAATCCGCCTTCTGTCTCTTGCCCTCCTGTCTCCGGAACCTCTGCCGGAACGTACATAATCTGTAAGGATTGAATAGGCGGTGGTCTCTTCCGCCTTTCCAGTGGACATTGTCAGCAGGCCGCCTGGCTTGTCTATGACAATGATGCTGTCGTCTTCATACAGTATCTCCAGTCCTTTGCGGCCGTTCTTCATATATCAGATCGCTTTTTTCTCCTTTGCTCTTACTAGTTTGTCTTTAAGGATGTCTACGCAGTCAACAAGTGCATCCTCGAACTTTCTGGCGTTCCTTTCGATCACGATGTCATTGCCCGGAATGCGGACGTGGACCTTGACGTTCTTGTTGTCGTGGTCGGCAAGGAGGGACATCGTCACTTCAACAGCAGTGACCCCGTCATAGAACTTTGGTAATTTAGATACTTTCTTCTCCACGAAATCCAGTAGCCTCTGGTCTGCATCGAACTTGATCGACTGTACTCTAATCTCCATTTTTACCTCCGTTTTTTCTTGCCCTTGGATGGGCTGATTCATAAATTTTCTTCAGCCGGCCGATGGAATTGTGAGTGTACACCTGTGTCGCTGCAAGCGAAGAATGCCCGAGCAGTTCCTTTATGGCATTGAGGTCTGCCCCTCTGTCCAGCAGTTCTGTCGCAATGGTGTGTCTCAGGACGTGCGGGGATTTCCTCCCTGTGATGCCGCTAATCCCGGACAGCTCGCGCCTGACCGTCCTGTCCACATATTCAGGATACAGTGCCCTGCCTCTAAATGTGACGAAAAGGGGAGCTTCAGGTGTCCGGTCATCACTTACCATCATCCCAACCGAGCGTAAATATAATGAAATTTCTTTTAATAATGAAGGTATAAGCGGAATTTCTCTCATTTTGTCGCCTTTGCCGGTGACGTTCATTGTCCGGCGGCTGAAGTCGATGTCACGTACTTTCAGGGATATGAGTTCGCTGCGGCGTATGCCTGTGACATACAGTGTGGAGATTATGGCTCTGGCCAGCCTTTTCTCGTAAAGATTTCTTGTCTGTTTCCGGTCAGGGGAGATATAGAGAGATTCCTCTCCTGCATAATACCGGGTCTCGTTCAGATACCGGTCCATTGCCTCTTTCCTGTAGAAATCAGGCAGCCGTCTCTCGGTTCTGGGCCTTGTGACGGCTTTTGCGGGATTGGATTTTATGATGCCGTTCCTGAGCAGGAATCTGCAGAACCCGCTGAGTACAGATAGATGCAGATTGACAGTCCTGGGGTGCATTCCCCTGGTCTCGAGGAGGTAGACTTCGTAGCTGCGGATAATGGATGGGGTGAGGCTTTCCGGAATGAGCTCATCGGAGATGCCGCCGTCTGATGCAGCAGTACAGGCCGTATCATCCCCGCGGAGGAAGGATGAGAACATTTCCAGGGATTCCCGGTATATGCTGCAGGTCCTTCCGGAGTACCGTCTGATGGCGGAGATGTAGGTTATGTAGTCATCGATGTATTTCATTGTCGTTCTGTGCCGGATCCTTCGCCTGGCCTGTGCTGACAGGTTCAGGATGATAAGAGGCAGTGACGGGATGGAGCCCGATCGCTTCTGCCTGGGCACGCATATAGGTGTCGGCGGCGTCGAAGCTGTTGTCGATAAGGCCGTCCAGTATGGCGTTCTTCACCGCCTCCTTGAGAATCCCGATCTCCTTGCACGGCGCTATTCCGAAGGTTTCCATTATGTATTCGCCTGTTATCGGGTTCTTCCAGTTCCGGATGGCATCCTTCTCCTCCACTTCCTCCATTTTTCTGCGGACTGCCTCGAAATTCCTGCGCAGTCTCTCGACCTTCCTCGGATTCTTGGATGTGATGTCGGCATTGCACAGCAGCATAAGGTCATCTATGTCGTTCCCTGCATCGAACAGCAGCCTCCGTACTGCAGAATCGGTCACTTCGTCAGTTACAAGTGCAATCGGGCGCAGATGAAGGCTTACGAGCTTCTGCACATACTTCATCTTTTCGTTGAGAGGCATCCTGAGCCTCTGGAAAAGTTTCGGGATCATCCTGGCTCCGACGACCTCGTGTCCGTGGAATGTCCAGCCTGCCTGCGGATCATATCTTTTTGTGGCCGGCTTGCCTATGTCGTGAAGCAGGGCGGCCCATCTCAGCCAGAGGTATGGTTCTGTCCTTGTCCTCTCTGTCTCCGCTCCATCTTCGAAGAAATGGTCCTTCAGCCTGCCTTCGGCTATCGCCCCGTTCTCGAAGGCCGCCACGTTGTCCACCACCTCCAGTGTGTGGGAGAAGTTCTCCTTGTGCCCTTTCCCATCCACGGTCTCGACCCCTTTGAGATTTGTCAGCTGGGGCAGGATATGCTCCAGGAGTCCGGTGTCATCCAGAAGCCTGAACCCGATGGAAGGATGGTCGCACACCAGTATCTTGTTGAGTTCCTCCACGATCCTTTCCATTGAGAGGATGCCGATCCTGTCACGGTTCCTCTTTATGGATTCGAGGGATTCCGGGACTATGGTGAATGCCCTTTCCGGCGTGCTCAGCCTTGTGGCGAACCTTATGGCCCTGATCATCCTCAGCGGATCATCGCTGTAGGTCGTGTCCGGGTCGAGTGGTGTGCGGATGATACCGCGGTCGAGGTCGCGGATGCCTCCGAACGGATCCACCAGCTCTCCATAGTCCTCTTCCTGAAGACTGAAAGCCATAGCGTTGATCGTGAAGTCCCTCCTTTTCTGGTCGTCCTCAAGTGTGCCGTCCTCCACTATGGGCTTGCGCGAGTCACGCCTGTACGATTCCTTCCTCGCTCCGACAAACTCAATCTCCACCCCGCGGTATCTGAGCATTGCGGTTCCGAAGTTCTTGAATACGGAGACAGTGCTGCGGACCTTCTCCCCGACTTTCTGGGCGAGGTCTATGCCGCTTCCCTCCACCACTATGTCTATGTCCTTGCTCGGCCGCCCGAGGAAGCAGTCCCTCACATATCCGCCTATGACAAACGCCCTTACACCGTTTTCCCTTGCAGTGTCGGCCACTATCCTGAATATGGGATGTTCCAGAAAACCTTCGATTACCATCACTTGATCATTCCTTTGTCAGACCCAGCATCTCTTCATACAGAGGAGCGTGGTCCAGAAACATATATCCGTCTCCATCCGGCTTCTTTCCGCAGATATGGGTATGTTTCCCGTTCGTTATGATTATGTATTTGACATCCAGTACCATATTGTATCTCACAGCCTGTGCTATCACATCGCTGTCGAGAGTGACATCCGGCCTCTTGCACTCGACGATGGCAAGGGGATGCGCCTGCCTGTCGTATATGACTATGTCGGCGCGGAACTGCTTGTCTCCGAGCCTGAGGAAACTTTCGCTCATCATCAGATGGAGCGGCACCTGCATACCGGTATTGAGATATCTGATAAACCATTGGCGTACATTTTCCTCAGGAGTGAGCGCCACGTCTTTCTTCCTCAGCGGATCCCATATGGTATTTCTGTCCATCTCCGCAAAGATAGGGAAATAATTCGAAATTTGTTATCTTTGCAGGCTATGGCTAAAGGTTATGCTGATACAGATGCGCAGTGCCGCAGGATACTGGAGGATGTCCGCAGAGGCATCTTCAGCCCTGTGTATCTGCTGATGGGGGATGAACCGTACTATCCTGATATGGTGTGCAATGCGGTCATTGACAATGCTCTGGATGAAAGTGAACGTGATTTCAACCAGACCATCTGCTACGGTGCTGATGTGAGCGTGGAAGATGTCATCACGGCCGCCAGGAGGTACCCTATGTTCGCCGAACGCCAGCTGGTCGTGGTCAAGGAGGCCCAGAACCTCAGGAAGATAGAGGATCTTGCGATATACTGCGAGCATCCGCTGGAGTCTACGGTGCTGGTGCTATGTATCCACGGTGATTCCGTGGACAGGAGGAAGGCGCTGTACAGGACGGTGCAGAAGATAGGGACGGTGGTGGATTCCGCCGCGGTCAGGGATTACGAGATGCCGAAATGGATAGTGTCGTTCTATGCGTCCAGGGGGTTGAAGATCGACCCGGATGCAGCGGCGCTTCTCGCTGAATATGCAGGTACGGATCTGTCCAAGATCGCCATCGAGACCGACAAGATGCTCAGGAACCTTCCGGAGGGCGTGACATCGGTCACCGCGGGGGACATAGAGAAGAATGTGGGCATCAGCAGGCAGTACAGCATATTCGAGCTTACGAAGGAGCTGTCATATATGAATGCACCGAGGGCGCTCAAGGTGGCCGCATATTATGCCGCCTCTCCGAAGTTTGCAATGCCGATGGCTGTAAGTGCCCTGTTCACTCATTTCTACAGGATACTGAAGTACCAGGCACTGATAATGTCCGTGCCCCGTCCTTCTTCTGCGGACAAGGCCAGGGCGCTCCCCGGAGTCAATCCCTATTTCTATAAGGAATATGACGCGGCTGTCGTGAATTACCCGCTTAAAAGATGTATGGGCGTTATCGCCTTGTTGAAGGAGTATGATTTCAAGGGAAAGGGGGGAAATGCGGGGGAGGCTGCTCCGGACCAGATGTTCGTGGAGCTTGTGACAAGGATATTGAATTGACAACTGATTAGATAAGTAAAATATGGGACTGATCCAATGCAAGGAAGTCAGCAGAAGTTTCGGTGAGAAGACCGCTCTGGACCGTGTGTCCATCGATATTCCTGAAGCTAAGGTTTTCGGACTGCTCGGGCCGAACGGTGCGGGCAAGACGACTCTTATTCGTATAATTAACAGGATAATAATGCAGGATTCCGGCGAGGTGCTCTTCAACGGACGGCCGATAACCCAGTCTGATGTCGAGCGTATCGGCTATCTTCCGGAGGAGAGGGGCCTTTACCGCAAGATGAAGGTGGGGGAGCAGGCGATGTATTTCGCCAGACTGAAGGGAATGTCTTCAAGGGATGCGATGGCGGAGCTGAAAAAGTGGTTCGTGAAGTTCGGGATACAGAGCTGGTGGAACAGGAAGGTGGAGGAACTGTCAAAAGGGATGGCGCAGAAAGTCCAGTTCATAACGACAGTGGCGCACAGGCCTTCCCTGCTCATACTCGATGAACCTTTCTCTGGATTTGACCCTGTGAATGCCCAGCTGATAAGGAACGAGATACTGCGTATGAAGGATGAGGGGGCTACAATCGTTCTGTCCACCCACAATATGGAGTCTGTGGAGGAACTGTGCGACGAGATCGCCCTGATCAATCTGTCCAGGCTTGTAATAGCCGGCGGAGTGGATGACATAAGGCATATGTATGGGAATAACAATGTGGAGCTTGTATATACGGCATCCCGTCCGGTGGATTCTGTCCCCGGGCTTTTCGATGTGCTGTCCGATACTGGTGACAGTTCGCGGCATACGGCAGTGCTTTCCCTCGTCGGGGAGACGGATACGACAGCTGTGCTGAGGAGGATTCTGGATGACGGGGCTGTGGTCAATTCGTTCAAGGAGCTGGTGCCGAGGATGAACGATATATTCATCAAGCTGGTCACCGAAGGGGAATATGTAAGCCGGTAGCTCCGTGGCGGCGCGGGTTCCGGGTAAAATGTAAATCAGGAGGAAGAATATGAATATCCGTAACATAGGAATAATAATATCGCGGGAATATGCGACAAGGGTGAGGAAGAAGTCATTCCTTGTCATAACGTTTATTGTGCCGGTGCTGTTCGCCCTGCTCTGCACCCTGCCGGCCCTGATAATGTTCCTGAGCAAGGAGACAGGAAAGGTGGTGGAGGTGCTGGATGAATCCGGTATAGTGATGTCCCATCTCGCCGGGAGCGATGCTGTCTCTTTCAGGGACTGTTCAGGACAGGATCTTGAAGCCTTGAAGAAAGGCCTTGATGGGGAAGGGGCGGATGCGGTAATGTACGTGTCCCCTCTGGATACGGTGAGAAAGACGGTGACTGTGGACCTGTATTCGATAAAGCCGGTGTCTGTGGAGATCAAGGAGAGCATTGCCGGGATGGCTGCCGCCGCGGTCGAGGATTACAGGCTTTCAGGGTACGAAATACAGAATCTCAGGCAGATCATGGAGGATGTGAAGGCAGATGTCCAGGTCTCGACATATACCCTCGGGGAGGACGGGCAGGAGCAGATAACCTCTTCCGAGGTCTATATGTTCGTGTCCATCGCGCTTACCCTTATTATATATATGTTTATCGCAATGTTCTCCGGTATGGTGATGACCAGCGTGATAGAGGAGAAGTCCAGCAAGGTGGCCGAAGTGCTCGTCTCATCTGTCAAGGCATCGGAACTGATGTTCGGGAAGATCATAGGAGTGGCCTGTGTCGCCCTGACCCAGTTCTTCCTCTGGATAGTGCTTGCCGTTGTGATAATTGCCGGGGTGAATGCGACGGTCGGGTTTGACAGTCTCGCCGGGGCTGATCCGGCCCAGATGGAGCAGCTGACACAGATGTCCGGAATGGATATGTCGATGGTGGACACTATGGTTTCAGGCAGCAGTTCCGAGATGGCAGCGGTGATCGAGACCCTGAAGGACCTGAACTACGGACAGCTGATTTTCTCTTTCGTAGTCTATTTCCTTCTCGGGTATCTTCTGTATGCATCCCTGTTCGCGGCGATAGGATCTGCGGTGGACAATGAAGGGGACAGCACCCAGCTGCAGCTCCCGGTCACTGTCCCTCTGCTGCTGGCCTTCTTCATAGCGTTCTATGCATTCGAGGCTCCTGACAGCCAGCTGGCCTTCTGGGGGTCCATCATTCCGTTTACATCCCCGATAGTGATGCTGGCGAGGCTTCCGTTCGGAGTCCCTGGGTGGGAGCTTGCCCTGTCCATAGTCCTTCTTCTCCTCACTTTTGTCGCACTGGCATATATCTCTGCGAGGATCTACAGGGTGGGGCTTCTCGTATCCGGAAAGAAGACGACTTTCTCCGACCTGTGGAAATGGTTGAGACAGAGATAATGTGATGTTTGATATGAATTTGTCGGCAATGAATAGAACAAGGCTTATTCTGCTTGCGGCCGCCGTTTCATTCTCGGCGGTACTGCAGGCATATGACAATGATGACATACGATGGTCGAGGACTGTAATGGATGGCTCCCGTACAGGAGTCACCGTCCCGGCTGCGACAGATATCGACAAGGCGCTCGGCATTGTGAAAGGTATGGAATATACCGCCCCTTCGGGGAGGGTGTTCAAGGGCGGGTCCGTAGTCCGGGTGGCCAGGACTGTCATTGATGCCCAGGCCGCCATGGCTCCGGTGAAGCGGGTCATAGCGTATTCTCCGGAGACAATGACCGTTGAATATCCCGAGAGCGCCCTGTCCAACTGGTTCGCAGACAATCTGATGAGGGCTACGGAAAAGGCTGTCGGCCGCAAGGTCGATATGAGCATAGGCAATTTCGGAGGGATCAGGGTGGACATGCCCTGCGGTGATGTCACGGCGGACGATATCCGGTCGATGTTCCCGTTCAGGAATGATCTGGTGTATCTTGTCCTAAGAGGTTCCGACATCCGCCATATCATCGACTGGATGGCGGAGGATGGCTTCCAGGTCCTGGGTGGTGTACGGGTGGTGGCCCGGGATGGAAAGACGGTTTCTGTGGAGATAGGCGGGAAGCCTCTTGATGACAGCGCCCTGTACGGTGTCGCCACGATAACTTTCCTGCTGGATGGAGGGGATGGCCTCTATGTCGGGAGGAACGCGGTAGAGATGGTGGACATTCCGGTCGACATATACAATGCAATGATGGATATCATCGAGGAGGATACGGCTGCAGGAAGACAGATCTCCGCGCAGAAGGATGGCCGGGTGGTGATACTTGACTGATGCCGCGATGACGGGCGGAATATGCCCGGGATCACGTTCTGGAACAGATGTCTCATATTGAACAGATATAATGCAATGCTGACAGGATTCAAAGTAGACAAGACAATATCAATGGTGGCGCTTCTCTGCGCCGCCTTTCTGCTGGCCGGGGCAGTCAGTGCCGGCGCGCAGGAACTGGTCATTCTGCACACGAATGATACCCACAGCCATATCGATCCGGTCAAGGCAGGGCCGGAGGCAGGCCTTGGCGGGGTGATAGAGAGGGCCGCATACATCGACAGTGTCAGGTCCGCCGTAGGGAGGAGGAATCTCCTTCTCGTGGATGCGGGGGATTTCAGCCAGGGCTCTTCCTATTTCACGATACTTAAAGGAGATCTCGAGGTGGAGCTTCTCAACGAGATGGGATATGATGTCACGGCTCTCGGGAACCACGAGTTCGACAACGGGCCGGAAGACCTCGCGAGACGTCTTAAGAAAGCAAGATTCAGAGTCGTATGTGCAAACTATGATTTTTCCGGAAGCGAGCTGGAAAAGTATGTGAGACCATATACCATTGTACGCAAGGCGGGGAGGAAGATAGGGATAATCGGCCTGCTGGTGGATGTCACGAAGGTGGTGGACAGGAGTATAGCCGGGAAGTTGAGGTACATTGATCCCGTAGCTGTGACAAACCGGTATTCGGAACTTCTGAAGAAGAAGGGCTGCGATATGGTGATCGTCCTTTCGCATCTCGGCATAGAGAAGTCTGATTTTACGGACATACATCTTGCGGAGGCATCGCACAATGTCGATATGATAATCGGAGGCCACTCCCATACTTTTCTTGAAGAGCCTGTCTATGTGGAGGATGCAGACGGTGATGAGGTGATGATAGTCACTGATGGCTGCTGGGGGCTTTATGTCGGTAAGCTGGAGATCGAATAGCGGGCTTCAGAAGTTCTGAAGGATGACAGAAGAGAAGCTCACGGGAAATCTGAAATGGGACGGCCTGCACCGGCCGCAGATCTACTATGCGGTGGTCACGACCTTCTGCGGACTTTTCCTTTCAGTGCTGGATGGGACCATCTGTAATGTGGCTCTGCCGACTATCGCTCTCGAACTGGGCATTTCCCCATCGGATTCCATCTGGATAGTGAATGCATTCCAGCTCGTGATAATGATGCTGCTTCTGCCGTTCTCGACACTCGGGGAACTGATAGGGTACAGGAAGGTTTATCTTATAGGCGTAGCAGGATTCACCGTAGGTTCACTTGCCTGTGCACTGTCGTGGTCGTTCCACATTCTTGTCGCTTCCCGTGTGCTGCAGGGGATAGGTGCGGCCATGATAATGAGTGTCAACACTTCCCTTATCCGTATCATCTATCCGAAAAGACATCTGGGAAAAGGGGTGGGGCTCAATGCGACTGTCGTCGCGATCGCCTCTGTGACTGGACCTTCGCTCGCTGCGGCCATTCTTTCCTTCACCACCTGGGAATGGCTTTTCGCAATAAACGTCCCGGTAGGTATCGTGACCTGGTTCATGGGGCGCAGGTTTCTGCCTGACAATCCGACAAGGGTCGCGGGAAGGAGGTTCAACTGGCTGGACACCATACTCAATGCAGCCACGTTCGGCCTTATGATAGGGTGTCTCGAAGCTTATTCTCACGGACTTGACTGGCATAAGATAGCCATAGCCGTGCTTGTGTTCTTTGTAGTGGGGACAGTATATGTAAGATATCAGCTCGGCAGGGAATATCCCATGCTCCCATTCGATCTGTTGCGGATCCCGATATTTTCAATGTCTGTAGGGACAAGCATAATATCGTTCACTGCCCAGCAGCTGATAATGGTCTCGCTTCCGTTTATGCTGATGCACAGTTTCGGTTACGATGCCGTGGGGACCGGCCTTCTTATGACGGCATCTCCGATAGCTATCGCTTTTGTAGCGCCTGTCGCAGGAATGCTGATCGGGAGAATCCACCCGGGAATACTCGGGGGCATAGGGATCACCCTTATGAGCCTGTCCGCATTTTCGTTCGCCTTCATCCCGGATGACATTTCGCATTTCAGTATCGTGTGGAGAATGATGCTTTTCGGTACGGGATTCGGCCTTTTCCAGTCGCCGAACAACCATATACTTCTTTCTTCCGCTCCTCCTCACAGGACCGGAAGCGCAAGCGGGATGCTTGCATCAGCCCGTCTTATCGGGCAGACTACAGGGGCAGCTCTGGTGGCAATGATGTTCAACCTGTCCGATGACAGGGCGGCGCATGATGCAATGCTGCTTGCAGCTATAATCACCCTTTTCGGTGCTGTGCTGTCCCTCTGCAGGGTAGGAATAAGAAAGAATGATGTCTGACCGGTCTGCCGGATTTACAGTATGTTGAGGCTCTGCTCCTTGATCTTCTCAAGGTCATCCTTCATCTTTACAACTATCTTCTGTATGCCTGTATGGTTGGCCTTGGAGCCTGTCGTATTGATCTCGCGGCCCATCTCCTGGGCGATGAAGCCGAGTTTCTTCCCGGGATAAGGCTCGCTGTCGATCGTCTCCATAAAGTAGCGGCAGTGCTGACGGAGCCTCGTCTTCTCTTCGTTGATGTCGAATTTCTCTATATAATAGACCATCTCTTCTTCGAGACGGCTCTGGTCAGGCTGGATGGAAAGCTCATTGAACCTCGAGATGATCTTCTCCCTTATTGCGGCGGTCCTTTCCCCTTCGACAGATTCGACTTCATCCACATAATCCAGTATCGAGGCGACTTTCCCTGTGACATCTTTGTACAGTATAGCCCCTTCCGTGGCTCTGAATTCATTGAGCCTTGCTATCGCCTCCCTTATACAGGCATCCACTGCCGGCCAGTTCTCATCATTGATGATGTCAGGAGTCTGTACGTTGACTACATCCGGGAACCTTGTGGCGGCGGTGAGAAGGAAAATGTCGGAATTGCCGGAAGATATTCCAAGGTCTTCTGCGGCCTTGCGCAGCTGCCGGCAGTATCCTTTGAGGATATCCTCGTTTATCGACCTGCTGCCCTGCCCTTCAGAGGGCTCGTATGTCAGGAACAGGTCTATGTTCCCTCTCTGAAGTTCTGACGCGATCAGTCTGCGGACTTCCATCTCCCTGTCTTTCGGGAGGAGCTGTGACTTGATGCTTACGTCGGCTGTCTTGCCGTTGAGGGAGCGTATCTCGACGCAGAGCCTGCCGGATTCCAGTGCCGTCTCGGCCTTGCCGTATCCTGTCATTGACTTGATCATGTATTTAATGTACAGTTTATCAGGTGTGTCTCACCTCCGGCTGCAAAATTACTTAAAATTATGCTTATCCGCAATCATTGATGACAAGTGTGTAAAAATTCCTATATTTGCAGGTTGGCCGGAGGAAGGGCATTATGCGAGCCGTCCGGCTACAGGGTTACTGTTTGTCAGATGAAAAGATTGTCAGAATAGAATATGGAAGAAGTTATCAAAGAGGGCGGCGAGACCCGCAACCTGAATTTTCTTGAAGAGATCATAGAGGCGGACCTTGCCTCGGGGAAGTACGAGAGCATAATGACCCGTTTCCCGCCGGAGCCGAACGGCTATCTGCATATCGGCCACGCCAAGAGCATATGCCTCAATTTCGGTCTGGCGCAGAAATACGGCGGCAGGACCAATCTCCGTTTTGATGACACCAATCCGGTCAAGGAGGACACGGAGTATGTGGATTCAATAAAGGAGGATATCCGCTGGCTCGGTTTCCAGTGGGAGAACGAGAGGTATGCCTCGGACTATTTCGACCAGCTCTACGAATGGGCCGAGGATCTGATCAGGAAGGGGCTGGCGTATGTCGATGACCAGACCCAGGAGCAGATCAGGGAAGGGCGCGGCACTGTCCAGACTCCGGGGAAGGAGAGTCCGTGGAGAAACCGCAGCGTCGAGGAGAATCTCCGTCTGTTCAGGGAGATGAGGGATGGCGTGTACGCCGATGGAGAGAAGGTGCTCAGGGCCAAGATCGATATGGCCCATCCGAATATGCTTTTCCGGGATCCGATAATGTACAGGATCATCCATGCGAGCCACCACAGGACAGGCGACAAATGGTGCATCTATCCTATGTATGACTATACGCACGGGCAGAGCGACTCCATAGAACATATCACACATTCCATATGTACGCTCGAGTTCGATGTGCACAGGCCTCTGTATGACTGGTTCATAGAGAAGCTCGGTATCTTCCCGTCACATCAGTACGAGTTCGCCCGTCTGAATCTGACGTATACCGTGATGAGCAAGCGCAAGCTTCTGGAACTGGTGAAGAACGGCTATGTCAGCGGATGGGATGATCCCCGTATGCCGACAATCTGCGGAATCAGGCGCAGGGGATATACTCCTGAGTCCATAAGAATGTTTGCCGAGAAGGTCGGTGTGGCGAAGAGGGAGCAGCTGATCGACCTCCAGCTTATGGAGTGGTGCGTGCGCCAGGATCTCAATGAAAGGGCCAACCGTTATATGGTGGTCCAGGATCCTGTGAAACTGACTATAACCAACTGGGAGCCGGGAAAGGTGGAGTGGTTCGATGCCCCTCTCAATCCTGCAGCTCCGGAAGGTCCTTCACGCAAGGTTCCTTTCACAGGCAGCCTGTATATCAGCCGAAACGACTTTATGGAGGAGCCTCCGAAGAAGTTCTTCCGTCTCAAGCCTGACGGAGAGGTGCGTCTGAAATACACCTATATCGTAAAGTGTAACGAAGTGGTGAAAGATGCTGATGGCAATATCGTCGAGCTTAAGTGTACCTATGACCCTGCGACAAGGCCAGGAGGCGGGGAATGGCGTTCTGTCAAGGGTACGATCCACTGGGTCGCCGAGGAGTATGCGAAACCGGTGGAGCTTCGCCTGTATGACAAGCTGTTCACGGAGCCGGATATGAACGGCATTCCTGAAGGGACAGACTATAAGGAATTCCTCAATCCGGAGTCTCTCGTCGTTGACAGAGGGTATGCAGAGCCTGCCCTTCTGGAGGACAGGAGCGGGATTGCAGTGCAGTTCGAGAGGGTCGGATATTTCTACAGGGATCCGGACAGCACGGCTGACAACCAGATATTCAACAAGACCACTTCTCTGAAGGATTCCTATAAGGTAGGACAATAGAGGATCATTCTGTACTGTCATTCTGAGCGACGTCCTGTCATTCTGAGCATCGTCCTGTCATTCTGAGCATCGTCCTGTCATTCTGAACGAAGTGAAGAATCTGGGAACAGGGATGCAGATCCTTCGCTGCGCTCAGGATGACAACTGGAAACGATTCAGGATGACAACCAAAATGGTTCAGGATGACAACCAGGAATGGTTCAGGATGAACTGATACCGGGAAAAATCAAGGCTGATATGGAAAAGATATTTACGGGCCGTGCTGTACTGTGCGGTATTGTTCTGCTGGCACTCGGTGCCTGCGGCAGGACGGGGGAGCCGGAACCGCTTGACAGGTTCACGTCTTCAGATGGCAAAGTGACAGAGGGCACAGAGATAACGGTCGCCGGAGGAACAGACTGGTTCGCGGATGGCGACTACAGGAATTTCATACTGACCGGGGAGGCCTGTATGGAAAAAGGTGCGGAGGCATCCTTGTTCTTCCATACCGATGCAAGAGCCGGTTCCTGCAAAGCCGGCGGGGCCGGGACTGCAGATGGCCTGCGTGGCTATGAAGTGATATTCCATAACGGTCCGGTCGATGGGACCAGGAAGACAGGAAGCCTTGCTGCAGTGCGTAATCTTTACAGATCCCTTGTAGATGACACTGAATGGTTTGCATTCGAGATCGCCGTAAGGGGAAAGAATATCACTGTCACCATTGACAGCACCGAAGTGGTCTGCTATACGGAGCCGGAACAACCATATCGTACAGAGCCTTACCGGAACCGTCTGCTGGGACATGGAGGGATTGCCATAAAGGGCGTGTCCGGGAAGATGATATTCAGCGACCTGATGGTCACGAGGCTTGGAAATGACGCAGTGAATCCTTGTGACACTATGCCTGTGCCGGATGAGCAGAACGATCCGGTGATCAGGCTGCAGCAGAAGAATTTCCCTGTGATCGACTACCATGTCCATCTCAAGGGCGGCCTGACAAAGGAGATGGCCCACGCAATGTCAATGAACTACGGCATCAATTACGGTGTGGCTCCGAATGCCGGTGAAGGCGGGGTCGGCCGTATGCTGGCCGATGATGATGAGGTCTATGAATATTATGATGAAGTGAAGGATATGCCTTTCCTCAGAGGGGTGCAGGGCGAAGGACGCAGATGGACGATGACCTTTTCCCCCGAGGCGCTGGGAGTATTCGACTACCTCTTTACAGATGCGATGACCATAGTCGACCATAAGGGGCGTCTGTCAAGGATATACAGGCCGGAGGAGGTGCATTATGACGGCATTACGAAAGAGCGGTATATGGATCATCTTGTGGACCAGACAGTGAAGATACTCACCAACGAGCCTGCGGATATCTTTGCGAACCCGACCTATATCCCTGATGACATGTCCCCTGACTATGACAGCTACTGGACAGATGAGAGGGTGGATATGGTGCTGGATGTGCTTGAAAAGTACGGCATAGCGCTGGAGATCAATGCAAGATACAGGATACCTTCATTCGATATTATCCGCAAGGCGAAGGAGCGCGGGATCCGCTTTACCTTCGGCACCAACAATGTGGATGCCGATTTCGGAAGGCTGGAATACTGTATCGAAGCCATAGAGAAATGCGGACTCACTCCGGAGGATCTCTGGTTCCCTTCAATGAGTGTACGCCGCGACCGTCCGGTCATCATCTATAACCGTTTCTGATGCCAATATATGCACTATACTGACAGCTGTCGCGAGTTTCCGGAACGACGATACCGGTCATATTCAATAAAATATCCGGGAAAGACATATTTTCTGTATGCGGTGCTGATACTGTCCATAGCGGTATCTTTGCCTGCGGCCGCGGAGAAGGTCACTGCCTACCGTGATATGAGCAGCTATACAGTGGAAGATGGACTGCTGTCAAACAGCATATACGGTATAGTCCAGGATTCTCTCGGGTTTATCTGGTTCGGTACCGACAACGGACTTTGCCGTTTCGACGGCAATGAATTCATGTCATATACTCATGATGAGATGCGTCCGTCCGGTAGCATTTCCAGCAACAATATACGTCGTCTGATGCTGGACAGCCGGGGGCAGATATGGATATCGCTTGACAACGGGGTCGATGTCTATGACCCTGACACGGGACTTTTCTCTCATTTTGATGCTGTGACTCCGGACGGAACGGGCATCGCGGGACAGACTATAGAGATTATAGAGGACAGGGACGGCGAGATATGGATCGCCACTGTCAACAGGGGGCTTTTCCGCTGGAATCCGGATACGGAGCTGCTGACTGTCTACCGGCACGATCCGTCTGTCAGTACCTCGATAGCGCAGGATTATATATCCACTCTGTATGAAAGCAGCGATGGAACAGTGTGGGTCGGTACATATAGCGAGGGCCTTGATGCGTATTCCAAGCATACAGGGCATTTTACCCATTACCGGAAAGGTCCCGGGAGCATCTCTGACAATTCGATCGATGCGATTACGGAGGATTCATACGGCAATATCTGGATCGGGACTGTAAGTTCCGGTCTTGACCGGCTTGAGAGGGCTTCCGGTACGTTCACCAATTTCATCGATCCCGATGATGGACAGTACCTGCAGAGAATACATTATCTTGAAGAGATCAGTCCCGGGAGACTGCTCGTGTGTTCCCACGCAGGGGCGAGGCTGTACAATATTACAGAGGAAGGTATAGGGCCGGCCGATGTCATCGGCAGTCCGTTCTACAAGACGGACTGTGCGATGGTATATTCTTTCCTCTGCGACAGGGAGGGAAATTACTGGTTCGGGTCTATGTATGATGGAGTAGAGTTCCGTCCCGTGCGCAGCAATTTTGTGTGCTATTCGTTTCAGAAGGAGGATGACGGGCATACGAATTCGACAATGAGCTCGATATGCGAGATAGATGATGGCCGCTATCTTCTCGGGACATGGAACAACGGTATTCTGCTGTTCGATGAGCACAGCCGTACGCTCACGCCATATGTGAGATCGTATGGAATAAGGACGGCGGTCCTGTCTATGCTTATGGATCACCGTACTCTGTGGATAGCCACTTTCAGACAGGGGATAATGAAGGTGGATCTTGACACGGGCAGGACACAGTCGTATCTTTCAGACCCTGCAGTGCCTAATTCCAGGGTGTTTGTACTGTACAGAAGTGCAAACGGCCGTATATGGGCAGGGACATCGGTCGGCCTGTATTATTATGACAGAAGAAACGACAGGTTTGTGGAGGAGCTCCCGATACAGAGGATTTCAGATATGACGGAAGACCATCGGGGAAAGCTCTGGATAGCCACGACAGGCAACGGACTTTATGCCTATGATGTCCGTTCAGGCAGTCTGGATACATATACACACGACAGGAATGATCCTTCTTCATTGAGCCATAACTCCATCAGCTCCATTGCCATAGACAGGGACAACAGACTGTGGATAGGGACAGATGGAGCAGGACTGTGCAGATATGATGCCGGTAGTGACAGCTTCATCAGCTATTCTTCCATCAAGTTACGTTTCATAAAGCAGATCTTCCCGGACGGAGACTGTCTCTGGATCTCTACAAGCAAGGCTGTTTCCGCATTCTATCCTGCCGATGGGGCGCTCAAGCATTATTCCTACCCCGGAGGAGTGCGGGATGACAGGTTCAACAGCAATTCCTGCATAATGTCGTCCGATGGCGACATGGTGTTTGTGAAGACGGATGGGGTATGTATGTTCACTCCTCCACGGTACGCAACGGATGACCATATTGTATATTCCCCTATTGTCAAGTCGTTCTCTATAAACGGGGTGCAGATGTTCCCTCCGGCCAGTGACGAGACCGGGACCCCTCTGTCTCTCCCGATCGAGCGTACCCGGAGCATTTCCCTCAGACAGAGCCGCAACTCGATAGAATTCAGGTTCGTATCTCCGACTTATCTGTCTCCCGAGAATTATTGCTATCGCTATATGCTTGAAGGTTTTGATTCCAGATGGCTCGAGACCGACAACAAGGACGCATCCGCCCATTACAGCAACCTTCCTGCAGGCCGTTACCGCCTCAGGATACAGGTATGCGATGATGATCTCTGGAAAGATCCTGCCGAGACTGACATAGCCCTTGAGATACGGCCTCCTGTGCTGCTGTCTCGTACCGCCTTGTCTATCTACGGCCTTCTCTTCCTGGTCGCCGCCCTGACAGGTGTCTGGCTGCTGAAACGTCAGTATGAAAGGAGGGCGCAGAGAAAGATCGCATTGTCGAGGAGGGAAAATGAAAAGGCCTTCTATGAACAGAGAGTCGCATTCTTCACGAATATAGCGCACGAGATCAGGACGCCGCTCAGCCTGATAACCGGCCCTGTCGAAGAACTGATGAAGTCAGGCAATATGACTTCTGATGAAATTCAGTACCTTTCGCTCATCAGGCAGAACAGCCAGCGCCTTTCCTCTCTCGTCAGGCAGCTTCTTGATTTCCAGAAAGTGGATACCGCCAATTTCAGGCTGCATTATGATGTGTGCAATCTCGGTACGCTGGCAGAAGGACAGATCGCATTGTTCAAGGCTGCTGCCGGGGAGAAGAATGTCGTGCTGACATGTGATATTCCGGAAGCTGGCGTGTCCGTGGTTTCCGATACGGAGGCCCTGACCAAGATCATTAGCAATCTGCTGTCCAATGCGGTAAGGTTCGCTGCATCCGAGGTCCATGTCCGTCTGTCTGCCTGTGATGGCGGAGCGCTGCTGGAAGTGGAGGATGATGGCCCTGGAATTCCGGAAGAGGAGCAGGAGAAGATATTCAGGGCGTTCTATCAGGCTAACGGCAACAGGACAGGCAAGGGAATCGGGATCGGTCTCAACCTGTGCAGAACTCTTATCGGGCTTCTGAACGGCTCTATTACCGTATCTGACCGCAGGGATGGCCGCCATGGTGCGCTTTTCTCTGTCTATGTTCCTGATTCTTCTGCAATGATGGCTGCTCCCGACCAGCAGAGTCATATAGAGGATACCCGGACCCGCAGGTACAGTATAATGGTAGTGGATGATGAAGAGGAGCTGCTGGGCTTTCTTGCGAAAGTGCTCGGCAGTGAATATTCGGTCATCCGCGCTTCCGGAGGGAAGCAGGCGCTCGATCTTCTCAAAGGAAATATGCCTGACCTTATCGTCAGTGACATAATGATGGAAGATATCGATGGAATAGAACTCTGCCGGAGGATAAGGGGCAGTATGGAGACAAGCCACATACCGGTTATACTCCTTACAGCCCGTTCCGGGGAAAAGTCGAGACTCGAGGGTATCGAATGCGGAGCTGATGCCTATATCGAGAAGCCTTTCTCCCCTGACTACCTGAAGTCGCAGATCTCCGGACTGCTGCACAGACATGAGGAGTTCCGCAGACTGTATGACCATAACAGCTCCGGTATCCGTGTCCTGACCCATAACCGGCTGGATGAGGAATTCATCGAGAAGTGCAGCGAAATAGTCCTGGCTCACATCAGCGACCCTGAACTGTCAGTGGATCTGCTGGCAAGGGAACTCGGAATGAGCCGGACATCAGCATTCAAGAAACTCAAGTCCGTATCGGGAATGACCCCGAATGATTTTATGAAGTATGTCAGGCTCAAGGAGGCAATGCGGCTTCTGGTGGAGGGAAAATATTCCATCACCGAGGTCGGATATATTACCGGGTTCAGTTCATCATCTTATTTTGCAAAATGCTTCTCCCAGGAATTCAATGTCCTTCCTACAGAGTTTGTAAGAAGGCTTGAAAGCGGGACCGGTAAGTCCTGATTCTGTGCACCGGAACGGATTTTATCCTAAATATGCACAATTTTAGCCGTATCGCGCGGATTTCCCGTCTACATTTGTAATGCCGGACTATCCAGATGTCCGGTGTTGCGCAGGACCATTTAACAATAACACACTAATAACAATGTTTATGAAAAATCAATTTTTGGTTTTTTGCCTGGCTGCAGGTATTTTCTGTCTTTCCGGCTGCCGGAACGATGCGCTCGAGGAGGCCGTGTCGTTCTCTCTCGGTGAGCCGTCCAGGACCGAGTTCACTTATCAGGCAGGACTGGGAAGTGTCGAGGTCCGCACTACCGGAAGTCCGGAAGTGACGGCGGAATCCAGTGCACCGCAATGGTGCCGTGTGGTTGTCTTCGACAACAGTACGGTGGCTTACAATGTGGATACCAACCGTTCCGACCAGTCCCGTACTGCCACCATCACCGTATCTGTGGAGGGAGTCCCTTCCGAATCGTTTGAAATCACCCAGAGCCGGTTCACAGGGCTGCTCGTTACACCGAATGAACTTACTTTCTCGGAAGAGGTTACCGAGATCTCCGTCGAGGTCATCTCGGCCTGCGAATACGATATTATGTGGGACAGGAATGATGAGAATGTCTTCAGCGTCGAAAAAAGTTCAGATGGCAGGGTTCTGACATTCAGGTCTCCGCTCCCCGGTGTATATTCCAGGCAAGGGGAGTTGCGTCTTGTCCCTGAACCCGCTGAAGGAGAGTCTCTCCCGGGGGCTGAAGAAGTGGTCATCAGCCTTGACCTGCCTCGGATGAGCTCGTACAGGATCATGCTCGGAGAATGGAAGGTTGACAGGTTCTCTAACAATGACATAACATCCGTGACTCTTGAGGAGGATATATACGGCGAGACATACAGACTGTATCTCAACGGAATCGACAAAGTCGAAGATCTCCCTCTCATAGCTGACTATGTCGCTGATGAACACGGGTACGAGAACGGGAGGGTGTTCATCCGGACGGCCCAGAAGATGGGTGTACTCGATTCAGAATATTATAATCTGCATTTCAACGGAACCATAAACAATGTCGGGACTTACATATTCAGTACCGAAAACGACAATATTGCATGGGCGGCAGAACCTGTTCTCGATGATGAGACGGAGACCATCTCCCTTTCGTTTGCGGACAGCGGTCTCGGCCGTGGAAGTGTCGCTGTCTCTTTCGTCATATGGCGGGGTGCATCCGGCTATTTCGATTTCAAGGAAAACCTTGTCTCGACAGATGTGTTCGAAATATCCAAGGGCTATCCGGAAACTGATCCTGCGGCAGGTGAGGATACCGGAACCGACGGAACTGATAATTAATAACTGGCTAACTGACCAATATAAATGAAAAGATTTATCGTTTTCTTTCTGCTCTGTCTCTGGACGGCGGGCCACGCCTTTGCCCAGCAGACCAGGACCGTCACTGGAAAAGTGGTGGATGAGACAGGGGCGCCGATGGTGGGAGCCGTCATCCAGATTGTCGGCACTGATGATGGTACGGCAGTGGACATCGATGGTAACTACACATTGAAGAATGTCCCGGAGAACGCTGTTTTGCGGGCATATTTCCTCGGTTATGTGCCGATAGAGAAAAGAGCTGCGGCAGACCGTATAGATTTCGCGATGGTCCCGGATTCAGAGGAGCTTGCCTCGGTAGTGGTGACCGGTATGCAGAGGGTGGACAGACGTGTCTTCACCGGAGCGACAGACCAGCTTCAGGCGGAGGACATAAAACTGGATGGCGTGGGCGAGATCGCCCGCAGTCTTGAAGGCCGTTCCGCCGGAGTGTCAGTGCAGAATGTATCCGGAACCTTCGGTGCTGCACCCAAGATCAGGATCCGTGGCGCATCTTCCATCTATGGTGACTCGAAGCCTATATGGGTGGTCGATGGCGTGATAATGGAGGATGTGGTGGATGTGGATGCCAACTCTCTGTCATCAGGCGATGCCACCACTCTCATAAGTTCGGCTATTTCAGGGCTCAATCCGGATGACATCGAGAGCTTCCAGATCCTGAAGGATGGTTCCGCGACATCCATCTACGGGGCAAGGGCGATGGCCGGAGTGATTGTGGTGACGACGAAGAAAGGCCGTCCGGGAGTTACCCGCGTGTCATATACGGGTGAATATACTATGCGTATGGTGCCGAGTTACTCCCAGTTCAACATAATGAATTCCCAGGAACAGATGTCGGTATATCAGGAGATGTACGACAAGGGCTGGCTCAACTATGCGGATAAGGTGGTAGGTGCAGAGAGCGGTGTATATGGAAAGATGTCCCAGCTCATAAACACCTACGATCCCGAGACCGGCTACGGTGTCATAAATACCAAGGAAGGAATGATGGAGTATCTGCGTCAGGCGGAAATGCGCAATACCGACTGGTTCAAGGAACTTTTCCAGCCAAGTGTCCAGCACAGTCATTCGGTGAGCATCACATCAGGTTCCGAGAAGGGTTCCTATTATGCATCTCTCGGCGCCCTGGTAGATCCCGGCTGGACGCTTCAGAGCAAGGTCAACCGTTATACCATGCTCCTGAACGCCACACAGAACCTGCTGAAGGACAAGCTTACTCTCAATCTCATAGGCAATGCCTCCTACCGTAAGCAGACTGCACCGGGATCACTTTCTTCCGAGCTTGACCCGGTATTCGGCACCGTTTCCAGGGATTTTGACATCAACCCGTACTCGTACGCCCTGCGCACATCACGTACGCTTGATCCGGACGAGTTCTATACCAGGAACTACACTCCGTTCAACATCAAGGATGAGCTGTCCAAGAACTATATGGACCTGAACGTGTTCGATTCCAAGTTCCAGGCGGAGCTCAAATGGAACATCACCCCGAAGCTGGTGGTGTCGGCCCTCGGAGCGGTGAAGTATTCGTCATCATCCACGGAGCACCATATCAAGGAAGGCTCCAACCAGGCGGAGGCCTACCGTTCTATGCCGAATTCCACCATACAGGGTATGAACCCTTATCTCTATGACAATCCGGATGTGCAGGGCGAGAAATATTCTATCCTCCCTGAAGGCGGTATCTACCGCAGAAACGACTACAGGGCGCTCAGCTGGGATTTCCGTGCATCCGCGACCTATAACAACACATTCAAGGACAGGCATATCGTCAATGCATACGGCATGATGGAAGTCAACGGTCTTGACCGCTCTTCTTCATCCTTTACCGGCTGGGGCATGCAGTATGCAATGGGGGAGACCCCGTATTATATCCTGGATCTGTTCAAGAAACAGCTGGAGGATGGCACCCAGTACTACAGCCTTACCAATACGCGCGAGCGCAATGTGGCGTTTGCAGGTACGGCATCCTATACGTACGACTACCGTTATACGATCAATGGCACTCTCCGTTATGAGGGCTCCAACCGTCTGGGCCGGTCACGGACTGCCCGCTGGCTCCCGACTTGGAATATAGCGGGAAGATGGTCGATCGACCAGGAGCCTTTCTTCGAGAAGGTTTCCCCGACAATCTCGACTCTCGGCCTCAGGCTTTCCTATTCCCTGACAGCCGACCGCGGACCATCGAGCGTGAGCAACTCTCTCGTGACAATCTATCCGACCAATCCCTGGAGGGGAGATACAGAATATACCGAGTCCGGCCTTGCCGTCTCTTCTCCTGAGAATTCCGAGCTCACCTACGAAAAGAAACACGAATTCAATGTCGGCCTCGATCTCGGGCTGTTCAACAACAGGATTTCCATTTCAGCCGATGCCTATAAGCGCAATAACTTTGACCTCATAGGCAACACCATTACGATGGGACTCGGAGGTGTGATCAACAAGATGGGCAACGTGGCGGAGATGAAATCGCACGGAGTGGAACTTTCGCTTCATACTGTCAATGTCAAGACGAAGGATTTCACATGGGACAGCAACCTCATTTTCGCATGGATGGACAATACTGTGACCAGGCTCAAGACGACTACCCGGGTCATCGATTTCATAACCGGAACCGGTTATTCCGTCGAGGGCAAGCCTCGCGGCTCGATTTTTTCCGTGGATTATGTCGGGCTGGACGAGATGGGCATACCTACATTCATCAACCCGTCCGATGGCAAGGTGACCACCACAGGCGTGGCGTTCCAGGACATTACCACCGACCGCCTTGTCTATGAAGGTCCTGCGGACCCGACCATAACCGGGAGCTTCGGTAATATCTTCAAGTATAAAGGATTTACCCTCAATATTTTCATTACATATTCATTCGGAAATGTAGTCCGTCTTGATCCGATCTTCTCGAATGTCTATTCGGATCTTACGGCAACTCCACGTGAATTTGCCAACCGCTACATCAATCCCGGAGATGAAAAATATACCGATGTGCCGACAATTGTCAGCTCGAGGTATAACAACGAGACATCCAATCTCGCGATGGCTTACAGCGCATACAACTATTCGGATGTGAGGGTGGCGAAGGGAGACTTCATCAGAATGAAGGAGATGTCCCTGACCTATGATTTCCCGAAAAGGATACTGGACAGGATCAGACTCAATGCGCTGTCGCTGAAATTCCAGGCTACCAACCCGTTCCTGATCTATTCGGACAGACGTCTCCAGGGACAGGATCCTGAATTCTTCAATTCAGGCGGAGTGGCCACCCCTATGCCGAAACAGTTTACCCTAACCCTCAGAATAGGTATCTAAAGATATGAATACAAGAAACATATTGAAATTTACATCTGTCTTTGCAGCTCTGTGCATCCTTGCCGGATGCTCTGAATTCCTGGATGAGCTGCCGGACAACCGTGCCGAGCTGGACACATCGGAGAAGATATACAAGCTTCTGGTGTCTGCCTATCCGGACAGGACATATGTCCGGATGTGCGAGATATCCTCTGACAATGTGGACGATCAGGGCGAGGATGATCCGAACTTCTCCCGTCTGCTGCTCCAGAATGCCTACTGGAACGATATGATCGATGCTGAGAACGAGAGCAACCAGAACACCTGGCAGCAGTACTACAACGCCATCTCCAATGCCAATACGGCGCTCGAGGCGATCGAGAACCTCGGGACGCCGGAGGAACTTCTTCCTGCCAAAGGAGAAGCCCTGATATGCCGTGCGTACTGCCATTTCTGTCTTTCAATGCTGTACTGCCTCCCTTATCACCCGGAGAAGGCTTCCATGTATATGGGCATCCCGTATATGCTGGCTCCGGAAAAGACTCTCAATCCGCATTACGAGAGAGGCAGTCTCGAGGATGTGTACCGGTATATCGCAGCAGACATAGAGGAGGGACTTCCTCTTATCGATGACAATGTCTATACGGTGCCTAAATACCATTTCAACCGAGATGCGGCCAATGCGTTCGCGGCAAGGTTCTATCTCTATTATATGAAATGGGACAAGGTCATAGAGCATGCCGATGCAGTGCTCGGCAGCGAACCGTCCATAGTGCTGAGAGACTGGCCGGATGCAGCCAAGGCTGAATGGGGGAGACAGGCGTTCGATTATATCGACCCTTCCCACGAGTTCAACCTTCTTCTCATCCCTCTCTTCTCCACCAACGGCAAGTTTTTCAATGCCTGGAGCGAATCGGGCGCCAGGTTTACCCACACCTACCGTCTCTCCAAGCAGGAGACCTACAGGGCGCCTCGCCCTATGGGGGGCCCGTATGACCTCTGGGGGCAGAAATCCCTTGACAGGACATATCTCTACCAGCCGTATATCAATGACAATATACAGAAGATATATATGCCTAAATGGCCTGACCAGTGGCAGACTCTGGACCAGATAACAGGAGTCGGTTACGGCCGTTCTACAATGGTGGCCTTCACCACCAACGAGACCCTGCTCTGCCGTGCAGAAGCCTATATCCACCTCAGGAGGTATGATGATGCAGTGAAGGATATGGACACATGGAGCTGCTCTATGTTCAAGGTCGGCGAGAACGGGATAGTGCATCTGACAAGGGAGCGTATCAATGAAGTCTATGGCGATCCTGAATCAGAGGCCTATATACCGGAATATACAGCGGAGCATCCCACTTCCCGCAAGGCCCTGCATCCGCACGGCTTCACGGTCGATCCGGGTGAACAGGAGAATATGATACAGTGTCTGCTCTACTGCCGCCGTATCGAGACCCTTGCGGATGGACTCCGCTGGCAGGATGTAAAACGTTACGGGATAGATGTCGACAGGTTCGATCTCATTAACTATGTGGATGAGGACACAGAAGGCTACCGTGTGGCGGAGACCCTCGAACATACAGACCTGCGCCGTGCCATTCAGCTCCCGTACGAGGTGATTTCGGCAGGACTTACCCGCAATCCGCGCAACGCCGACCAGCCTGATCATCCTTTCCGTCAGTAATACAGAATAACATAATCCGATTATGAAAAATACGATTACATATCTTCTTGTGGCGATGGCCGCGCTGATGCTTACTTCGTGCTTCAAGGATGAGCCGGACAGCAGCAGTATCTTTGACAGCTATGAAGGGGCAGTCAAAAGCGAGTTCGACCTCTGGCTTGACCGCCATTATGTCGATCCGTACAATATCAACTTCGAGTACAGGATGCCCGACAGGGAGACTCATTTCAATTACTGGGTCTCTCCTCCTCCAGTCGACAAGTCCATACAGCTTGCCAAGCTGATCAAATATGTCATACTGGACGGGATGGCGGAGCTGATGTCTGCAGAGGATGATCCTCTCCTGCTCGCAAAGACCTATTTCCCCCGTCAGCTTTTCCTTGTCGGCTGCCACGAAATAGAAAGTACCGGTACCGTAGTGCTGGCATCCGCGGAGAACGGCCTGCAGATCAATCTGCTCGGGGTCAACTTCTTCAACTGCGAGGATCAGGCTAGCTGCGAACAGTATGTGGGGACCATTGTCCATGAGTTCGCGCATATACTCGATGGCAATATAGCTGTGCCTGTGGACTATGACCTTGTGACCAAGGATGGCTATATAGGGGACCAGTACACGAGTGCCCCGAATGACTATCTCCAGAACGGTTTCCTGAGCAACTATGCACGTTCCTCGCCTGCCGAGGACATTGCAGTGATGGTTGCTGCCCTTGTCGGCAACGATGCCGACTGGTGGGAGAGCACCCTTTCCCAGGCGGGCGACACAGGACGTCCTTTCCTTGAGAAGAAAAGGGACATCCTTGTCTCCTGGCTCAGGGATGAATTCAGAATAGATGTCTATAAGTGGCATGACATATATACCGGCCGGGTAGCCAGCATCGACCGTATAGACTGGGATGACCTGGATGACTAGAATCTGTAAAAGGATAGAGAAATGAACAGAAAGATCAAAATATCAGGACTGCTTGCCGCCGCTCTGTTTACTGCGGCCGGATGTGAAGATGATTTCTATGTCTTTGAAGACTCAGCGGATGAGCGCATTGCCAAGGGAGTGGCCGTATATGACCAGGCCCTGCTTGATGGCAGGACATGGGTGATGGAGTATTTCCCGAGTGAAGAACTCGAATACGGAGGCTGGATGTATGTCCTCCAGTTCAATGAAGGGCATACTGTCCGCGCCTGGTTCGAAGGAGAGACTTTTGCGGAAGACACCTATGTCGAGACTCCGTACACAGTGGAGTATTCGACCGGTCCGATGCTCAAGTTCACGAATTACAACGACTACCTGCACTATTTCACCTTCCCGGGAGGCAACGGAGGTTTCCAGGGTTATAAGGGAGACTACGAGTTCACCTTTATGGATATGTCCCATGACGGCAGGATCACTATGCGCGGTATCAAGACAGAGAATGATATCATTCTGTACCCGCTGCCTGATGGCTACACTCCGGAGGAATATGTGGATGCGGTCAGGGAGAGTCAGAAGTCCGTGACTCCGACATCCCTGAAACTGATGGTCAACGGCAGGCAGTATGGCACTGTCACCCGGTCCGCTGCATACGATGAGAACAGTTTCGAACGCTGCTACCAGAGCAAGCTGTGGACTGTTTCCTATACCTATCAGCAGCAGCGTACGGACAGCCTCGGAGAGCCAATGTTCGATGAACAGACAGGTGAGCCTGTATATGAGGATATCAACGTCAATGATGTGCTGTCTTTCATCTGCTACCATGACGGCACTATGCGTCTCTATGAACCTTATACTTTCAAGGGCGGGCTTGAAGGCCTCCGTGACCAGACTATCCAGACATTCGAATGGAGAAAAGGAGCGGTCCCTGCATCTGACTGTTTTGTCTGCACCGACTCTCTGCTTGAAATCCGTCTTGAACAGTAATGCAGACGTCCCTGTCAATGAAAAGACAACTTCTTCCGTATATCGTTTCAGTACTGCTTTCGGCAGCCTGTTCAGACAGGCTGTCCGAAATGCAGGAAGTGCCGGATATCCCGGGGACAGTCTCTGCCGAAGAGGCGTATGTCCCCGGAGTCTTCCGGGTCAAGGTGAGCGAGACATCCCCTGCACTGGATACGAAAGTCTTCACCCGCAGCGGAGGGTCTGGGAGCGAGGAGTTCGACAGGGCGGCGGTACGGGCAGGTGCAGTGTCTATTTCCCGTGTGTTCTCTGATGGCGGCCGCTTCATGGAGAGACGTCGCAGGGCCGGGCTGCACAGATGGTATGACGTCCGTTTCAGTGAAGACATTACGGTCGCTGAAGCGATATCCAGATTCGGAAATCCGGAGAATGTGGTCTGTGTGGAGCCTGTCTACCGTATGGTACAGACAGCCGCTGTCATTTCAGAGGCACATACGTATATGCCTCTCGATATGTCGGTGCCCCCTTTTGACGATCCTCTGCATTTCAACCAATGGTTCATGCACAATGAAGGAAGCCTTCCTTATTCTGCGGCAGGAGCGGATATAAATGTATATCCGGCCTGGACCGTCGGGACTGGGAGGGACGATGTGATAGTCGCGATATGTGATGGAGGTATAGACTATACCCACCCGGATCTTGCTCCCAATATGTGGGATGATGGTGAAGGACATTGCGGATATAATTTCAACAGGCACAGTTATGATATCACTCCGAGCGACCACGGGACCCATGTCGCCGGCATTGTGGCGGCGGTCAGCAACAACGGAATCGGTGTATGCGGCATAGCCGGAGGGGATGGAAGCGATGGAAGCGGAGTGAAGCTGATGAGCTGCCAGGTCTTCGATGACGAAGGGTATGCCGACATATTTGATATAATGACATGGTCCGCTGACCACGGGGCGGTGATCAGCCAGAACAGCTGGTCATATACGGGAGCGACCGACCTGTCTCAGTCCGGCAAGGATGCAATCGACTATTTCATAAGGAATGCCGGCTGTGACGAAAACGGCAGACAGACAGGCCCTATGAAAGGAGGAGTGGTGATATTCGCTGCCGGGAATGATGGGACCGACACTCCGAAATATCCGGCGGCGTACGGACCTGTGATAGCAGTCGCCTCATTGGGCCCTGATTTCAGAAAGGCCTACAGCTCCAATTACGGGGACTGGATCGATATCGCTGCGCCCGGCGGAGAAATCGGAGACAGCCGTCTTGGCGTCTACAGTACATTTCCGGGCGGGAAATACGGATTCGCTTCCGGGACGTCCATGGCCTGTCCGCAGGTCTCGGGGATTGCGGCTCTTGCAGTGTCTGAGTTCGGCGGTCCCGGGTTCACAAACGATGATCTTGTCTCCCTCCTTCTTGAGTCGGGCCGCAGGGAACTTACTGAAACTATGAATCCTCAGTATGCAGGACAGCTCGGCAACGGCCTGATAGATGCCGGATATATATTCTTCAGGGATGCCGTGCCTGATCCGGTCACTGATGTGACAGCGACCGGGCGCAGATGCAGGATAGAGATGCAGTGGAAGGCTCCGATGGACTACAAGGGGGATCCTCTTGTCTCGTATGGCGTATATGTCTCCGGGACTCCTTTTTCTGCATCCTCTGCGGATGAGATTCCCGCCTCGGCAGTCAGATATGATCCGGAAGTGACGTTAAGTGAAGACGGCCGGACAGTTTCCTGTCATATGGATGGGCTTGACACTGATACAGAGTATTGTATCGCCATAGTCGGGCTCAGCCCCGGAGGGATGGCATCCGCTCCGTATGTCTTCCAGGCAAAGACTTCAGACACTGCACCTGAAGCTGTGCGGGAGATATCTGACATTTATCTCGCTGCCGGAGACAAGGATGGTGTGTCTGTGCCTCTCGATGACTGTTTTACAGATGCCGATATGCCGGATGACAGGCTTTCTTATTTCGCCTCCTTCCCGGATGGAGATATTGTAGAGGGCCGCGTGACAGATGGCTCTGTGCTCAGGCTGATTCCTCTCGGGACAGGGAGTGTGACTGTCACGGTCATAGCAGCCGATCTCGATGGTATGACAGCGGGAATTCCGGTCCGGATTATTGTCGGAGCCGCCGGAGCGGATATCGATGTGTATCCGAATCCGTGTACCGATATGCTTAATATAAGGATTCCGGGAGCCGATGGAGACTTCCCGGTGAGAATATATGATGTATCGGGAGGTCTGGTGCTTTCCGGAACGGTCAGTGTCGGGTGGTCGGGAAAGGATTCCGGTGCGTGCCTGTCTGATTCCCCGACGGGGGCGCTGGATGTCGGATCCCTTGCACCGGGACGCTATGTCTGTGAAGTGGATTATTTCGGGTCGGTTGTATCGGCGCGGATAATCAAGCGATAAGGTTGACAAAGATGAGGAACTCGATAACAATATTCATTGCAAGCATCATAGTTGCGGCAGCCCAGCCCGTATATGCTCAGTCCGGAGGCCAGGCCATGCCGTTCGTGCTGCTGGATGCGGATGCTCGTACTGCAGGTATGGCCGGGGCGGGCGGAATACTTCCGGACAATCCGTCCGCTGTCAGGCACAATGCCGCGGCGGTTCTTGCAGGTGAGCATAAGGCCGGACTGGATCTGGCTGCAGGCCCGTGGAATACTGACTTTGATATGTCGGAAGTCCTTTATGCGGCAAGCGGATACTGGAATATTGATGGCCGGAACGGAATTCTTGCAGGAGTACGCTGCATTTCCGGTGAGGATATAGTGCTGACGGATGAGTGGGGATACCATGTCGGGACTGCACATCCGTATGACTTCGCGATAGAGGCAGGTTATGCCAGAGGTTTCGGAGAGCATTTCTCGGTAGCTCTGACGGTTATGTATATGCAGTCTGATCTCGGCATCGGTGAGGGTCCGATGAGGGGAGTGTCATTCGATGCGGCGGGAGTCTACCGTCATTCTGCCGGATTTCTGGATGGGGCCAGGTGGGGTGTCGGTGTGAAGGCTGCCGGTCTGGGGCCGGATATTGTCGCGTCCTCAGGCTCTTCTTCAAGACTGCCTGTGCGTGCCGGAGCCGGAGGGTACATCAGACTGCCGTTTTCATCTGACCATGTTCTGAATCTGGCGGCCGATCTGGAATACCGTTTCTCTGCATCGGCGTTCGAGGCTGCGGCCGGAGCTGAGTATGTCTTCCTGAAACACGGGATCCTCAGGGCAGGATATCATCTCGGACCTCCTGTCACCGGAGGAAACCGGGCTGCTGTCGGCTGCGGATTCATCGCCGGACCGGTCCGCTGTGATGCGGCATGGCGTTTTGAGGGGCAGGGGCCTCTCGGGAACACGCTCTGCCTTACTGTGGGACTGCTGCTGTGATGCCGTTGTCCTCATAATGGCGGCTAAGGCGATGAAATGATTGAAATATGGACCGTGATAAAATGAAATTGGCCTTTTTATGTATTATTTTATCCTCCATACATAGTAATAATTAAGAAATTTGTTCAACTGCATAATTGATTTAACACTAATAACTGATACATTTATGAAAGCATCGAGACTCTTGACATTTCTGCTTGCGGCAGCGGCTCTTTTCGCCTGCCGGAAAGAAGAACTGAAAGGACCTGAGTACAATCCGGATGCTGTCGCTTTCACAGGGACTGCGACCTTTACGGCTTCAGGTTCGTCGGAAGAGGCCTTCAACCTGCTGTGGGAAGCAGATGTGGACCGTATTGGACTGTTCACTGTAGCTGATGGCCGGGTCGAGCAGAGCAATGTCTATTATGCGGCCTATTCCAACGAGGCCGGAAGCGTGAGATTTATCAGCCCATCCAGAGACAAGGGTATTGAATGGGACGGGACCGACGCAGGAGTGCGGGATATCTACGCCTACTATCCGTACAGGGCTTCTGTCGATGACTATACCTCCATTCCTGTCGCCGTTTCTTCCAGACAGGGAGGCAGACCGGGAGAGACGGCTTCCGTGAAAGAGAATCTCAATCTGTATGCATCATCAATGGAAGTGGATCCGGCTGTCCGGGATATCCCTCTTGACTTCTCGAGCGTAGCGGCGATCATAAGGCTGGACATCACGTCCAATGTCCCTGTTCCATCTGCCAGGAAACTTACACTCACTGCAGACCAGGGTGTCGGTCTGGCATCTGAAGGGGGCGTGCTCAATCTTGTCGACGGCACTGTCACATGGGATTCTTCGGTGAGTCCGTCAAATAAGATCGAGTATGACTTTACGGAACCTGTCAGTATCTACGGGGAACCGGTGACCGTCTATTTTGCAGTAAATCCCCTTGCCAGGGGGCTTGTCCTCTCTCTGGATATGGAATACGGCACTGACAAGTCTGTCTCTCTCGGTGACCTTGCCGTTCCTGATGGCGGTATCAATGCCGGTACACTGACAACGTATCCGGTCGATTTCGAGTACAAGGGCTCGGATGGCTATGAGAATTCAGAGGATCTGTGTGCAGATGGAACAGCCAACACATATATAGTGTCGAAGGCCGGGGCACAGTACAGATTCAGTGCTACGGTCAAGGGGAACGGGGTGCCGAGGACTTTCACCTGGACAGAGAGCGATGGCACTGAGATAACCCGTTCATATTCGGATCTTGATATCAATCCTGCGGATGTAAGGGTGGTATGGTACAATACTCCGAAGACAGCCGATGGCTATGCGGACAGATGTCCTATAGTGCTGGAATCACTGAAATATGAACTCGGTATGGTGTTCTTCACTACTCCGGATCCGTTCGTGCCGGGCAATGTGCTTCTGGCTGCATATGATGACAGAGGGGAAATACTCTGGAGCTGGAATATCTGGGCGGCGGAGAACTATGATCCTGATGCATCGGCAGGCCGTGCCGGACGGTATATTATGATGGACAGGAATCTCGGAGCCGCTGCCGGTCCGGAGGTCATGCACTCTCCGGCGGAGCAGGCCGTGCTCGCTGTCGGCAATTACTATCAGTGGGGGCGCAAGGATCCGTTCCCGGCAGCGGCTGAATATGTGGCAAACAGCGGGGTGAAATCAAGTCTCGGCTCAACTACGGGCAGCTGGGGACTTCCTGCGCATACACCGGTCGAAGAATACCGGCAGAGTGCGGACCGGCAGACACTCGGCTTCAATGACCTGATTTTCGGTACGGATGCAGCGGCCAACTGTTATCAGCTCTCGGGAGCTTTGGGAAACAGCTATACAGTCGACCAGGCGGTGGAAGCATCCATAAGATATCCTTACAGATGGATGTCTGCATCCGAAAGCAACTGTACCAACGACAACTATAACTGGACCCGCAGCGGAAGCCTTTCCGGAACCGGCAATGCCAAGGTATGGCGCTATCTGTGGGGCTGCCCGGCCGTGGATCCTGAATACGGTTCGGAGGAAGCGGACAATCTCAAGACAATCTATGACCCTTGCCCTCCTGGCTGGAAAGTGATGCCCCGTGAAGCATACGTCTTTGCAGCGGCGAACCTTACGACGCTGGACAACGGCTATTACAGTGAAAAGACAGGATTCTATTTCCCTTGTACCGGTCAGAGGCAGGCAAGTTTCGGAGGAAGCCTCATTCAGGCGCTTACCGGAGGGACAATGTTCCTTGAGACAGCCAACGTGACGTCAGATAACCAGTGGCAGGCGAACCAGTGGGGAGCATCGACAGCCAATTCATATCTTGGTGCAGGCTATAATGTACGTTGCGTCAAGGATGATACCGGAAGCCTTTCGCTGTCTCATTCAGGTCCGGCCTGTGTACTTATCGGAGACTCCATTACGAGGACGTGGAACAGCTATGTTCCGACATTCTTCCCTGACCATAACTGCATCGCATTCGGTGCGGATGGAACTACGACCGCGAATTTTGTCACCCGGTTCTTCTCCCAGGCCATAGCCAATGATCCTAAGGTCGTACATATTATGGGAGGTATCAACGATATGGCCAATAATGACAATGAGCCTGATATCCCTATAGAGGAGGAAATCTTCGAAAACATCAGGACAATGGCTGAACAGGCAGCTTCCTGGGGAATAAAGGTGATGATAGGCTCCACGCCTCCTGCAGGCCGGATAGGCTGGCTGGATGATGCCTGGAATGAAGAAAATCCGGTAATACCTCGCATCAGACATCTCAATGAACTTATAAAGGCATACTGCGAGGAGAACGGATTCGTCTATGTCGACTATTATTCTGTCCTCGTGGATGAGAACGGGGCATTGAAGCAGGAATACAGGAATGATGATGTCCATCCTAATGCCGGCTGTTTCGAGACGGTGATGGGACCGGTCTTCGTAGAGGCGCTCCAGAAGGCAATGTATGTCCAGAATTCGTCAAATCCAGGAGGGAATGTGGATGATTTCGAGAAGGAGGACTGGAACTGATTACTGTCATTCTGAGCGAATCATACTGTCATTCTGAACGAATCATACTGTCATTCTGAGCGAAGCGAAGAATCTGATAAAGAAAAAAACACAAGACAATGAAATATATTCCATATATAACCATACTGGCCGTGCTTCTGTCGGCCGGATGCACCAGGGAAGAACTGCAGGAAGAACTGCAGCAGTCTCTTGACATAGACGGGATCTGTTTCTCGGGCACTGTGGAGACTGATGAACGGACAGACGACCCGTCCACCCGAACCGTATATGAAGACCAGGCGGACAGAATATCGGTACAGTGGTCTACGGGGGATATGATCGGCCTTTTCTGTGAGGTCGGTGAAGGAAGTGACAATCCCGTACTCACTGCAGCCAACTATGGATACCGCAACAGGACCGTCGGCAGTTCCAGGACAGCTGACTTTTCAGAATATCTTCTTCCGGAGGAAGTGGCATACTGGAGCGATGAGTCCACTCCGCATGATTTTTATGCCTATTATCCATATAAGAAGACGTCCTCGGGCAGCGATGCGGATCCGAGGGCTGTGCCGGTAGAGCTGCCTGCAGTCCAGCAATGGCTCTCATCTGCGCCTATAGACTATTTCTCCGATATCGACTTTATGTATGCGGAGGCTCAGGACCAGACCCGGGCAGAAGTGGGGGAAGATCAGCCGGTCGCTCTTGATTTCCATCATCTTTTCCCTGTGCTTCAGGTGAATATCCGTACTACGGAGTTTGTGAAGATGGATGCGCTTGTCTTCCGCTGCACTGAACAGGGTGAGGCGGTCTCTTTCGGAGAAGGTTCCACTGTAGACCTCACTACAAGGACCATCACTGCGGCCAATGCCACGAACGAGATCCGTCTTGAAGGCAGCCTCAGTTCTATGATAGGACAGTACGTATCATATCAGATGCTCATATCCCCGGGGCATGCAGGCAGGTCTTTCGATATCATAGCCGAGGTCAACGGCAATGAATATAAGATGGACCAGCCGCTTGTGGTCCCTGAAGGAGGTCTTGTCGGAGGCAGGACATACGTGGTGACTGTCGATGGCCTTTATATTGCACCTGAAGATGCCGAGCCGGTGACTGACCTGAGCGCCGATGCCACTGCCAACTGCTACTACGTCACGGCTCCTAATACAATCTACCGCTTCCGTGCGGATGTCAAGGGTAACGGTGCCGTCCCTGATCTCGAAGGACTGCCATATACCGAAGAGGACATCGCCATTGCACCGAAGAGCGCACTGGTGCTCTGGTATACAAGACTTCAGACACAATATGGACCGTGGTCCCATACTGACTCTCCGATTGATCTGTCGACGCTTGTACTGGCTCCGGACGGGTATATCTATTTCAAGACTCCTGAAACATTGAATCCGGGAAATATCCTGGTGGCTGCATTTGAAGATGATGTAGATTACGGGACGGTGGATGTAGATCCGGTGACACGTCAGATCACCAGCAAGGTGCTGTGGAGCTGGAACCTGGTGATTACGGATGGATATGATCCTGCAGATGCATCCAGCCAGTTCACCAAAGGGGACTATACGTTTATGACCAGGGATCTGGGAGCGCTTATAGACCCATCGGATGCAGGGACAGGAAGCGGAGTCAATTATGTCACTCTGGCATCGACGACCGGAAATGTATACCAATGGGGAAGAAAGGATCCGTTCCCTGGACTTCCTGACTATACGAGCGCGATTACCAATGTAATGACAGGTCTGTGGTTCGCCCCAGGCTTTACACCGATAGAATCACTCCGTGTCGGTCCGTATGAGGCGTACGGCAGGGTGACGGAAGGCAATATCTTTGCCAACGATGCATCTCTGTGCATCTCCGCAGGTTCCCTGACAGCGGAGGATGTCCTGTATACAGGTACGGAGAACCCGCATCTCTGGCTGAATAAGGACGGGCAGTATCTGCCGGGAGCGAAGGCGGCATGGGGTAATCCGGACCATAGTGACCCGATCGGTGTCAAAACGATCTACGACCCTTGTCCTCCTGGATATAAAGTGATGAGCAAGGCTGCATGGAACGTCCTTACGGACAATGAATCCGAGGAAGTGGCGGAAGTGTCGCCTGAAGGCAGGGGAGCCCTGATAGATGGCCGGTTCTATATACCGTTCACCGGAGGAGAGTGGTGGCACAACACCAACGGATCGCCGACCAGTTACATCGGTTCCTGCAACGGTTATGTCGGAGGAAGCTATTGGTTTGATGGATCCTACGATGCTGCCATAGGCCGGTTCAATGCAGAATGGAATTATTTCTCGGGAAATCAGGTGGTCATTCCTGATATTACTGTCGAAAGCAGAACGTATTCTGAAAACACTGCAAGAGGCTGTGCCGTGCGCTGTATGAAGATTCCTGTCGGCCAGGCACTGCCTGACGGACAGCTTGACAACTTCGACAAGAAGGAGTGGTAATGTCATTCTGAGCGAAGCTGATTGTCATTCTGAGCGAAGCTGATTGTCATTCTGAGCGAAGCGAAGAATCTGAAAACCAAGAAAAGACAACATAATGCAATACAAAATGAAATATACATCGTATCTTGCCGCACTGTCCGTTCTTTTTGCGACAGCGTGTGCAAAGGAAGAAATAACAGAATATACAGCGCCTGCAATGCCGGAGGATGCAGTCAGATTCTCCGGTTCCGTGGAGCGCCTTGCAGGAACCCGGACCTCGTATGAGGACACCGAAGAGTCCGTCACGGTGCAGTGGGCCGATAAAGACAGGATCGGTGTATTCTGTGTGGCGGATGGTGTGTCCGTCGCAGCCAACTATGGCTATCAGAATACAGCGGCAGGGCAGAATGCCGTTTTTACTGCCATATCCTCGGATATGATTATCAGTAAGGCACCGGGCAGTCACAGTTTCTATGCCTACTATCCGTACACTGAAGGGAATATCGCAGATGCCGGAGCTGTCCCTGTCACTCTTCCTGCAGAACAGAAATTCGATCCGGCCCGTCCTCAGGGAGAATTTGCGGCCCTCGATTTTATGTATGCAAAGGCGGAAGATATACAGTTTACCGGTGAGGAATATGAGTCACAGATGATAGATCTGAAATTCTCCCACCTGTTTTCGATACTTGAAATCCGTCTCTCCACCGACCGCCCTGCGATTGTGGATGAACTCATATTCAGCTGCGATGATGATACGGAGACAGTCTCTCTTGGAGAGGGTTCCACAGTCGATCTCAGGACCGGGACAGTCATACCGGCAGCCGGTACTTCCACCAGCGGCATCACGCTTTCCGGAAGTCAGATGATACAGCCCTGCTCCGTTTCCATATGGCAGATGTTCATTACTCCGGGTCATGCCGGCAAGACTTTCACCGTCAAGGCTGTCATAAACGGCAACGAATATACTGTCGCAGAAGGCAAGGCCGCCCCTGAGGGAGGTTTTCTTGCAGGCGATACATATTATATGACTTATGCCGGTCTGGAAGTGAATCCGGATGATGCGGCGACTGTAGACCTGAGTGCGGATGGCACTGCCAACACCTACATAGTTTCCTATCCTGCGACGACATATACCTTTGATGCGACGGTCAAGGGGAACGGTATTGAGCGGTCGTTCACCTGGTCGGAGTCAGATGGCACGCAGATAACACGCAGCTATACGGCACCGGATCTCGAGATCGCGCCTGCGTCCGTCGGTCTGGTATGGTACAATACCCCGAAGACAGCGGATGGTTATATCAATGAAAGTCCTGTGGTCATCGGAAGCGTCAGCTACGATCCGGAGACAGGTATGGCCAGCTTCACCACTCCGGCGGAATACGTGACAGGAAATGCACTCCTTGCGGCATACGATTCGGAAGGCACGATTCTATGGAGCTGGAACATCTGGGCGGCAGGCAATTGCTATAATGCAGACTCCGCATCCAGGCCTGCCGCCAACGGCTATGTAATGATGGACCGTAACCTCGGTGCCTCCGCCGGACCCGAAGTTCGGGGAACACCGGAGGAAGCCTGGGCGATAGGCAACTACTACCAGTGGGGACGCAAGGACCCGTTCCCTGCGGCAGCTGAATATGTTGCGGTATCGGGCGTTACGGGAGGAGACAGAAGCTGGGGACTCCCGACGCATACTCCGGTCGAGGCTTTAAGACAGGCTGCGGACAAGCAGACATTGGGTTTCTCTGACCTGATTTTCGGTACCGATGCAGCAGCCAACTGTCATCAGCTGTCTTCAGCGCTCGGAAATACATTCACTGTAGACCAGGCTGTCGAGGAGTCTGTCAGGTATCCGTACCGATGGATGTGCTGGTCGGGAAGCGACATCGCAAAGGATGACTATAACTGGACGCGCAGTGATCTTTCCGGAACAGAGAATGCCAGGGTCTGGAAATATCTGTGGGGTAATCCGGACAAGGATCCACAGGGAGAGGCGAGTGACAATGTCAAGACTGTCTATGACCCTTGTCCTCCCGGCTGGAAGGTGATGCCGCGTGCTGCCTGGAGCTTCTCTGATCTCAATGATGTCTCCGGCTGGCACGGATATTACAGCGCATCGATGGATATATATGTTCCTGACAGCGGACAGAGACAGGCCGCATTCGGAGGCAGCCTGATCAGTTCTATCGATAATGGAACAGCTTTCATTTCCATTGCCAATGTATCTGAAAATGTACCGTACCGGACAGATTACGGGACCACGACTTCTTTCAATGCGTATCTCGGCGCCGGCTGGAATGTCCGCTGTGTGAAAGAGTAGGGAAGTGTCTTGAATCAAGCTTCTTAATATGATAACTTTACGTATATTTGTAGAAATTAATATTTAATGATATGGACAAGAGCAGAAGAAGTTTTCTGAAGAAGGCCGGAGCAGGAGCGGCCTTGTTCACAATATTGCCGAGGCACGTCCTCGGAGCGATGAACGGAGACAGGCGGTATGTCGCACCGAGCGACCAGCTGACCAAGGGTGTAATCGGAGTCGGAGGGATCGGAAAGTCCGGCCATCATTTCTCGAGCGATGAGAGATGCCGTCTTGTGGCGATCTGTGATGTCGACTCCGACCATCTGAAGGGAGCCGTCGAGCTGGGGAAGCAGAAGTTCGGACAGACCCTGCAGACGTACAAGGACTACCGTGACCTGATCCATGACCCGAACGTCGACATAGTCCATATTGCGACACCGCCTCACTGGCACGGTCTGATGGCCGTCGAGGCAGCGAATGCTGGCAAGGACATATTCTGCGAGAAGCCAATGACGCGAACGATAGGAGAAGGCAGGCGTGTGCGAGAGGCGGTGAGACGCAACGGGAGGATCTTCCGCCTGAACACGTGGTTCCGCTTCCAGGACACGTTCTATGGCCTTGGGACGACGGTGGAGCCTCTGAAGAAGCTGGTCGACAGCGGACTGCTCGGCTGGCCGTTGACAGTGAGGATCTCCGGTGCGACAGGGTTTACGTGGAAGTTCTTCTGGACTGGGAGGGAAAATCTCGTGCCTCAGCCGGTTCCGGCCGCCCTTGACTATGATATGTGGCTCGGCCCGGCACCGTACAAGCCGTACAACCCTCACCGTGTGCACCAGACCTTCCGCGGGTACTGGGACTATGACGGCGGCGGGCTGGCCGATATGGGACAGCATTACATCGACCCTGTGCAGTATATCCTCGGAAAGGATGATACCTTCCCGGTAAAGGTGGAGGTGGACGCGCCGCAGCAGCATCCGGATGCAGTGGGGATATGGCGGAGCATCACCTATACATACGAAGACGGATGCCGGATCATCCTCGAGGGGGAAGGATTCGAGAGCAAAGGGAAAGTCCCGTACATCGAGGGTCCGAAAGGCAAGGTGTACAAAGGCTTCGAGTGTACGATACCTGATGTAATGGAACTGATTTCGGAGATGCCGGATCCGGCTCCACAGAACACTGATTTCATAGATTGCGTAAGGAGCCGCAAGCATTTCGCACTCAATGAGGACAATGGCTACCACAGTTCGACGATAGTCAATATGGGAGTGTGCGCCCTGCGTCTCGGCAGGACACTCCGGTTCGATCCTGTGACTCAGCTTTTCATCGGAGACGAGGAGGCTAACCGTCTTGTCGACCAGCCGATGCGCGGGACCTGGAGCCTGTAACTGTCAGAACAGGCGTCCCTTGTCATCCTGAGACGTCCCTTGTCATCCTGAGACATCCCTTGTCATCCTGAGCGCAGCGAAGGATCTGAAAAACCAATAATAAACCGAACAAAAAAACAACACGAAGATGAAAAAGAACATATACATAATGCTTGCAGCCCTGCTCTCCGTCTGGATCTTGTCTTCAGGGCCTGTATACGGCCAGGATGCCAGACAGCGGCAGGTCCCTACAATAGTGCAGGATGCGCTGGCTCTGCTTCCGGCGGCCACTGAGGCGGATCTCGCGGAACCGGTCCGTGATCTGGCTGTCTCGGCTCCGGAGTCTGTCGGGATTCTGGCAGGAATGCTGGTCTCCGAGGACAGGTCTCTCAACAGCAAGGTGGAATATGCACTGAACGGAGTAGTGAATTATGTAGGAACCGAAGATGGTGCGGAATACATCGGAAAGGTATGCGACGGTCTTGCCGCCGCCATTGAGAAATGCAGCGATGCGACAGGCAGGTCCTTCCTCCTTTCCAGGCTTGCCCTTGTAGCTGGAGACGAACAGATACCGGTATTTGTCAGGTATGCGAAGATGCCGGAATATGCATCAGTTGCCATAGGCGCACTGACCGGGATCGAAGGAAGCGGTACTGCGGTGATGCAGCTTTTCGAGGATGGCGGAGTCTCGCATCCTCTGCTTGCGTATGCAGCTGCCAGGATGTGTCTCGAGGCAGCCGAGCCGTATCTGCTGGCCTGGATCGGGGAGCTCGGCGGTAATGCGGAGGAGGATTCCGATGCTACAAGTGCTTCAGACACTCCGGATCTTGCTTCGTATTCACGCGCTCTCGCTCTCTGTGGAACAGAGGCATCGATGAAGACACTGGAGAAGATATCAGTGGATGACTATATGGTCCTGCTCGGCAGGCTCGCCGTGACAGATCCCGAGAAGGCAGTCGCAGGTGCGAAGAAATACATAAAGTCCGGAGATACGAATGTCAGATGCGCAGCCCTTTCGGTCATGGTTACGGCTAAAGGTGCGGATGTGGAGAAACTTCTGCTCTCCGCCCTCAAGGACAGTGACAGGGAATACCGGATGACAGCTCTTGACTATGCAGCCTCATATGCAGATAATGCTGCAATGTGCGCAAAGATAGCGAAGATGTTCCCGAAGCTGGATGGAGGTTCGCAGACAGATGTGCTTAACTGGGCCGGGGCATACGAGGTAGAGGGACTGCGTGACATCGTGCTTCAATGTGCCGCTTCCGGATCTGGAGATCAGGCACTCGCTGCAATAGCGGCGGCCGGACGTCTGGGAGGCGAAGATGCCGCAATGACGCTTGTCTCGCGTCTTGGAGATGAAGAAGTATATGCACAGGCGGCATACAGAGCGCTGCTCTCGTTCGATGGCGATATCGAGCAGCAGACGGGAGAAGCCCTCGAAGGAAATGCGGATTCGAAGATATATGCTATGAAGATAGCTGCGGCACGTCGTATGGCTGGACTTTCTCCGGAAATATTCGCTCTTCTCGGTTCAGATGACAATGCTGTCAGGAAAGCGGCGTATACGGCCCTGCCTGGAGTCGTGACCTCTTCTGATGCAGCAGCGGTCGCGGATCTCCTCTCCGGAGCAGATGCGCAGTATATAGGAATGCTTCAGAAGGCACTCTGCGCTGCAGTTTCGCATCTTCAGCCGTCAGAGATGTACAGCCTTGTCATAAGACTTTCCGAAGGGGCTGATGATATTACACGGTATTATCCGGTAGTGGCATTTACAGGGACCTCCGAGGCTGTCTCTATGCTGGACAGAGAATATTCGGCTCATCCTGATGCTGCTTTCAATGCCTTGCTTGCAGTCGACAATATAGCCGCCTCTGATGTGCTCTTCCGTATAGCAGGAGAGGATGCCGCCAGAAAAGATGCTGCCGTGTCTCGTTTTATCGATCTCGTGTCAGCATCAGGAGAAAATGATCTGGCCAGGACAGGAAGGCTTGATGCAGCGTTGTCCCTCGATCCGTCTGCCGCTGTGGTGAACAAGGCGCTGAATGTCCTTGCAGGAATACCTGTCCGGCCTGCGTTCGAGCTGTCTGCCGGATATCTTGATGACAGCCGGACAGAATATGCTGCAGCATTCGCGGTGAAGACCATTGCGGTCAAGACAGAGGATGAGATAGACTACTATGCCCTGAAGTCAGCCCTTGAGAAAGCCAGGAATGTCTATGCGGCGAGAAACGGTGCTGATGATGGATACGCGGTCGATGAAATCAATATGATCCTTTCCGGACTTCAGCCTCCGGCTGCAAAGTTCGTCCTGCCTGAAGATGAGGCCAGAGCCGGATATGAAGTGCTGTTTGACGGTACGGATATGTCGAAGTGGACAGGCAATCTGAAGAATTACTCGCTTATCAACGGGACCATCTATGTCACAGCAAATTACGGGAGCGGAGGCAATCTGTACACCGAGAAAGAGTACAGCGATTTCATCCTTCGTTTCGAGTTCTGCTTCGAAAGACCCGGAGTGAACAACGGTGTCGGGATAAGGACGCCTAAGGATGTGGATGCCGCATACTGGGGGATGTGTGAGTGCCAGATACTTGACCACGATGACCCTATATACAAGGATCTGAACATATATCAGGTGCATGGCTCGGCATACGGTATCATCCCTGCCAAACGTATTGTCCACAAGCCTGTCGGTACCTGGAACTATGAAGAGATAAAGGTGGTCGGCGACCGTATCACAGTCACCCTCAACGGCGAGGTCATCCTTGACGGGAATCTCCGTGAGGCCTGCAAGGGACACAATGTGGCTCCGGACGGCAGTGACTACAATCCATACACCGTGGACCACAGGAATCATCCGGGAATGTTCAACAAGAAAGGATATATCAGTTTCTGCGGGCACGGCCCAGGTATCAGGTTCCGCAATATCCGTGTCCTTGATCTTTCCAAATGATATATCTGACAAGATTATGGATTCATAGAATCGTCATACGCGACGACGGTGTGCCATAATTGCAGACTGCTGCGTTGTTATCGGGATTCGGGTTAGGTCATTTACGGAAGTAAACTCCTGTCGCCCTCACCCTCAATGCCTTGCATTTTATCAATTCTAATACACCTGAGGGGCTGCGCCAAAATTTATCATTTTGACACAGCCCCTTGCTTATTGAAAGATATTTGGGATCACCGGACCAGCCTGCGCCAGTTGCAGGAAAAGAAGTTTCAACCTGCCCTTCCGAGCGCAGTATTCTGTCATTCCGTGCACCCTCTCGTTGTCATTCTGAGCGTCAGCGAAGAATCTGGTACAGACTGTCCTCCCTGTCATTCCGAGCCTCTGCCTAGTGTCATTCCGAGCGGCAGCGAGGAATCTGTTCCGAAGATCGTCCGAAACTGTATCCCTTGATATGGAGCCTGTGCGCAGAGGCGTTGCCGGACTGACGCCTCTGCGCATTGATGATGCCATACAGAGCATATATTGAAGGGTCCGTGCGCAGAGACGCGGCTCGGTAGACGCCTCTGCGCATAAAACGACAATTCTCCACGAAGGTATCTGCTCCTTGACCTTCTCCATTTGCCAATACCTGAGAAGAACGCGTCCTCCCTGGCAGAGGCCGATGGAGGATGGGAGATATGCGCCGGTGATCCGTGATATACGCTCCCAGTGGCATCATCGGGGAGCATATCTCCACAAAAATGTCGAGATATGCGCGGCTGACCCTCGATATACGCTTTCTACGGCATCATCAGGGTGCATATCTCCTTTGGGAATCATCGCTGGCTGTCAATGTGGAGAAGCGGTGTGGTGCTCCAGATCCTTCACTCCGCCTCCGGCTGCGTTCAGGACGACAGAAAGCCGGCTGCGTCTATGGTGACAAGGGAGGAACTTCTTCTATGATGACAAGGAATGTCATTCCGAGCGTCAGCGAGGAATCTGAAGGAGAAGAACGGGACAACGGACCGCGAACACGGTACTTTTGTATCTTTCTGAATACCAAGATATTATGAAAAATCATTGTTCGAGGTCCCCACTTTTTTGAGGGGACCACGAACAAGGTTATTTTGCATTGTATTGTGTCTCAACGGATTACACAAAGTTGATGTTCGCGGTCCCTCCACAGAAGCTGCGCACGGGACATCAATCCGTCAGCGGCCTTGTGAGCGGCTCCGGCAGTACGAGAGAGCCAATGATGAACTCGTCAGTATGGTGGATGGATCGAAGCGGGACTCTGTCAGGGCCTTCCGGCAGCTCTTCCTTGCTCTATGGAATGAAAGAAACCGACCTCCATGGGCCGGTTTCTTTTGTCGTTTATCACAGGCAGGACCGTCGGTGTCAGACAAGTCCGAGGAGCTTGCTCCTGGACAGCATACACGCGCCAAGTGCGCCTCCTCTCGTGCCGAGCTTCGAGAATTTCAATATGGTGTCCTTGCTGACGACGATCAGGGAGTATTTGTTTATGGCTCCCATGATCGGAAGCATCAGGTAGTCCTTTGCAACGGCGAGACGGCCTCCGATCACCACGAGTTCAGGATTGAAGATGTTTATCAGGCCTGCTATCGCCCGTCCGAGTTCCCGTCCTGTTATCTCGATGGCCTCGATGGCAAGTACATCTTCGTCCTTGACTGCATCGATAATCTCGTCGAGCGATATCTCTTCCCCTCTCTCGTATTTCGGTCTCAAGACGGATGTCCTTCCCTCCTTCAGCTTTTCCAGGAACACCCTGTGTATCGCCGATCCGGATGCCACTGTCTCCAGACAGCCTATTTTCCCGCAGCGGCAGATAATGTCGTTGTCTCTGAACGGGAAATGCCCGATTTCTCCGGAAAACCCTGATTTTCCGTAAGACAGCTTGCCATCAAGTATCATCCCCATTCCGAGTCCCCAGCTGAGGTTGATGAACAGCATGTTCCTCTCGCCGTTTCCTGCGCCGCAGATGTATTCGCCGTAGGTCATAGCGCGTGAGTCATTGTCGATGAACACTCTGTTGCCAAGCATCTCTTCGAGTGTGGCGTCAAGCGGTTTCTCTTCACCGATGAAATACGAGAAACTGAATCCGGTGTTGCAGTTGACCCTTCCTGTCAGGTTGATGCCGTATGCAAGTACCTTGTCCTTGCTGATGCCGAGTTTAGTGATGTGGGAGATGAGCAGGTCGCTCATTTTCCTGAATGACTCCTCGCTGCTTTCGAGCGCGAATGGTATGTCTTCCTGATAGTCGATGCTGTTGCCTTTGAAATCGGTGACTGCCACGCTTATGTGGTGTCTCCGTATGTCCACCCCGATCAGATAGCCGGCGGATGCGCAGAGTCCGTATATATTCGGCTTCCGCCCTCCGGATGTCCCCAGTTTCCCGAGATCTTCAATGAATCCATCATCGATGAGTTCGTTGAGCAGTTTTGTGACCGTAGGGATGCTGGCTCCGAGTTCGATGCTTATGTCGGCGATGCTCAGGTCTCCGTCGGTAATGCAGAGGCCGAGTATCCTCTTTTTCAGCAGCCCGTTCTTACCATCGATATTGTTCAGGAAATCTTTCATATCAGACAAAGTTATGCTATTTTTTCCAATACTCTTCAATTTCTTCCAATGTTTTTCCTGTCGTTTCAGGAACAGCCTTCCACATTATCAGAATATACGGCACGCACATGGCTGCGAACAGGAAGAATGTCCCTGCAGGAGTCAGGTTTTCAAGCAGCCACGGTGTCAGCTGCCCGATGAGATAGGTCCCTATCCAGAGTGCAAGCCCGGCGACAGACATTGCGCGTCCCCTGACGCTGTTCGGGTACATTTCGGAGAGCAGGACGAAAACGACTGCACTGATGGAGATGGCGCAGCAGAATACATAGAAGAGGAAGAATGACAGCAGGAAACCGTTCCCGAGTCCCCAGGCTTCTCCGCAGAGGAAGTACAGACCGATCATTATCAGGGACAGTATCATACCTGATACTCCCCAGTAGATCAGCTGCTTGCGTCCTACCTTGTCGATTATGAAGACAGCTATGACCGTAGTGAGCATATTGACTGCACCCACCAGTACCTGCGAGAACATCGAGTCTCCGCTAGACAGACCCGCATCGCTGAATATTTCAGGTCCGTAGTAGAGCACGGCGTTGACTCCCATGAACTGTCCGAGAATCGCAATCGCAGACCCTATTATGACGGCCTTGAGGATTCCCGGCTGCAGCAGGGCCTTCCATTCGGAGACGGTCTCGCCTTCTATCGATGCCTTTGTCTCGGACATCTGGGTCTCGGCTGCGGCTCTGTCTGAGTAGATACGGGTGAGAATCGCGGATGCCTTGCCTCCTTCTCCTTTGACGATCAGCCATCTCGGGCTTTCGGGAATGAAGAATATGACGATGAAGTACATTATGGCCGGTACTGTCATGGACCCCAGCATCCCTCTCCACATCTCGTCCTGCATTACGTGTCTCCACCAGCCGGAACTGTATTGGGCTGACTGTGCGGCATCCTGTATCCAGAAATTGACTATGTATGCGGCGAGGAAGCCTATTGTCACGGCCAGCTGGTACAGGGACACCATTGTGCCCCTCCTGTCTGCCGGCGAGACTTCGGATATGTAGACAGGGGAGACAATGGATACAATGCCTATGCCCATTCCTCCTATGATCCTGAAGCATACCAGCTGGACGAAGCCGGCGCTTGCTGCACAGAATATTGCGGACAGACAGAAAAGGGTGGCGGCAATGAGCATTGTCTTCTTCCTCCCGATGCTGTCGCTCAGTGTGCCTGCGAAAAGGACTCCGATAATCGAGCCGACAAGGGCGCACCCGACGTACCATCCCTGCTGTATCGTGTCCAGGCTGAACTGGCCGGAGACACTGCTGATGGTGCCTGATATCACAGCCGTATCATATCCGAAAAGAATACCTCCAATGGCGGCCACAACTGCCATAAAGAGCACGTATCCGCTGTTCCTCTTCTTGGTGAATGTTTCCATATCCTTTGAATATTGGGTTTCTGTCGCGTAGTTCCCGCTGGCGGAATCCGTATTATTTAATATTGAAATATTCCCTGTACCTGTTGTATAGATTGCCTGCGGCCCCGTAGACGGACTGCGGACTCATAAAGTGCGGGAACTCGAAAGTTATCGCCTTGTCGTATCCGCATCTTTTCGCGGCTTCCAGCTTCATCCTCAGCTTGTCGAATTTGATAGGGAGGAACCGTATAGGCATATCCCTGTCGAATGATTCCGCATTGGTCCAGCACTGCATCCCGTACTTGTCCGCGAGTCTCTTGTTGACGGTGAAGAAGGCGTCGAGCTCGTCGTAGTCGATATGCCCGTCCTGGAAGGCGCATGCATCCACCACGTCATGTATACCGTCAAATATCTCGTTCCATTCCCTTTCGTGTTCGGCTACCGACACGGCATCCTCACGTGAAAGCTTGCCTGTCCCCATTACGGCTTTCTTTCCGTCTATCCACGGAGAGATGAATGTAGGCAGTCCTCCGGACACATCCTTGCACTGCTTTCCCATAGCGTGGAAAGCATCTATGGCGCCTTTCGTGTTACGGCTGATCTCCGTGCTTATGTACCATCCTCCGAAGCTGTCATATCTGCGCCCGTACATTTCCCATACTTCGTCTATAACGAATCTGTTGTATTCCACTTCGTATGACATGTCTCTCGTGTCCCAGTATATACCGGAATCGTACAGCCCGAAATAGAATTTCATACCGTATTTCTGCGCCAGGCGGCAGAACATGTCTATAAGGTCTACCGATGGCATATAACAGCCTTTCTTCAGAAGATACGGGGATGGGTATGTGATGAATTTCCTGTATCCGCTGCGAATGACTATCACTGTGTCTATCCCGATAGCCTTCATATTGGCGAAATCGGCATCCCATTCTTTCTCTCCCCAGTTCTGGTGAGGGATGTCGTGCGATATCTCATCCAGGAAGGTCCCTGTAATGCGGAGTCCGTTGTCCTTGGGAACTATCAGCGTGCTTTCCTTCGCCGTCCCGCGCATCGGCCTGCGTCTGTCAGTCTCATCTGTCACGGATGTGATCCCTGTGCCGGCTGCCTTCCCGATCTGCGGGACGGCAACGGCTGATGCCGCTGCAAGAGCCGCCTTTTTTATGAATGTCCTTCTGTCTGTCATAGCTATGACCTTTATGAATTGTAAATGCTGTGAAATTTGTTTCGGTGGT
>JADIMI010000029.1 GCA_017694845.1 Candidatus Cryptobacteroides intestinavium | reverse complement strand
GCACCGCGTCCGGTAATGATTCTTCCGTCTGTCACGACCCCGTCTTTGGAGTATATCGCTCCCTTTTCCTGCATTGCCGGCTCGAACCCGTCATAGCAGGTCATCTTCTTGCCCTGTATGTCTGGCAGATGGCTCAGCACTACGCTCGGTGATGCGCATATTGCAGCGACGCTTCCTCCGTCCTGATAATGCTTGACCATAAGGTCCATCAGCATCTTGCAGTCTGCCAGGTTCGTCGCTCCAGGGATACCTCCGGGGAATACCATAAAGTCTTTGTCGGTAGTGCCTTCGAGCTGTACCGTATCAAGAAATTCATTGAAATCCAGCTCTGTCATAATGTGGATCTTGTGTGCGCTCCTGACTGAGTTGTGGTCATAGATGGACACTGTCTTCACATCGATTCCGCCCCTGAGGAGCATATCTACAGTGGTCAGGGCTTCGGTCTCTTCGAAGCCGTCTGCAAAGAAAACATAGACACCTTTCATAGAAATTTGCATTTATCTCTACAAATATGCAAAATTTTCCCGATTTCTCCATTCGGTCTCGAGCTTCTGAGTCAGAAAATTCCGTTGTGAGGTAATATTATTTTAACAATTCAGTCATAAATACGTTTCCATGATTCCATATTTTTGGCGCACAATTGCTGAAATGGATTACCCGATAATTATGTTTTCTGATTTTTTCAAGACTATGTTTTTAATTTCTGAAGTTGTCCTGCTGGCCTGTATGCTGGGTTGCAGCAGTCCTGTGGATGCGGTGTCCGATGCAGGCCAGTCCGGCGACCAGTCCGGAGATGCTTACCAGGATATCGAGGTGGTGGATGGGAAAGTACGCTTCTATCTGTATGAAGCAGAAGATGCTGCACGACATCGGATGGATGTCCCGCAGCGTGTGTGGGCTTCTGCCGATGTAAAGGTCAACGGAGTGTCATATCCTGTATCCACTGCCGCTGATGGAAGGCATTATGTGGATGTGGCTGCATCTGCTTCGGGGGAATACAATGCCACACTTGTCTCTCCCGGAACCTCTCCGTGGTACGGGTCTTCTCTGTATTCCGGTGTGAAACTCCCTTATTCGCAGTTCCGTAAGAGGACGGCTGAAGGTCTCGGGACATACCCGATGTACGGGGCCTATTCGAAAGAGGATGGCAACAGAATGATTTTCAGGGATGCATTCGCCGTGCTTGACATTGCGCTTACGGGACAGGCCTCCATTGCTTCCATTAAGGTGTCTGCAAAGGATATGACACTTGCCGGAGCAGCGGATTTCTTTCCGTCGGATGGACATTTCACGATGAATGAGGGAGTGGATTTCGCTGTACTCAACTGTACCGACGACGGTGCGTTCGTGCAGCTGGCGGAAGATTCTCCGGTCCATTTCCATATTATGCTGGCCCCGGGGGAATATCCGGATGGTCTGGATATCACCGTGACCGATTCCGGGCACAGGGCCATGTCATATAGCCTGCCTGCCATTGAACTGGAGGCCGGTGTGGCCGCTACGGTATCAATCAGCTATTCTCCTGACAATGATCTTGTCTTCTATGAGAGCTTTGACAATTTCGTATGGGGAGGAGACATTATGTCGGGGACGGCAGGATATGCGCCGGATGATGCTGCGGTCTCCATCGATTCTCCACTTGACAGGGAAGGGTATGCGGATGCCCTCGTGCAGGTGCCGTACAATAATCCGGGTACCGCATTCATCCAGTCAAATACCTGGGATGAGGTCTCCGGCAAGACTGTGGCATCTTCCCATCAGGTGTCCGATTCGTATATCGCAAGCCGTAATATCGGGGACTATACCTATATGTTCCGCTGTCAGGAATATCAGGGCATCCTTGCCTGCGGTACAGGCAATACCGGCAGGGGAATATTCCAGACTTGTGCTATGGATGGGATAGAAGGGTTGAGTTCCGTGAAGGTCTCGTTCGATTTCTGCTATCAGGCGGGCTCGACCGACCTGCTGCTGTTCCAGGTACTGAACGGAGGATATATAAAGTCGGTTTCGGTAGATGGGAGGGAGATAGAGCTGACGGATGAGAATTCCGGCTTCACCGGGGTCGCAGGCAGATATGTCCTCTCGAAGAATTATGTGACAGTGCCTTCTTCCGATGCCGAAGCCAAGACGTGGCACCGTGTGGAGGCGCTCATTGACAATGCGACAGACGGGACAATGCTCTACTGGGCAGGCAACGACTCCTCGAGTGGAGTCCACGGTTTCTATCTCGACAATATCGAAGTCCGTACTCTCGGACTGATGGCAAAAGGAGAATCCAATCTGAGGGTCCTCTACTGGAATATCCAGAACGGGATGTGGTCCGACCAGGCCAATAATTATGAAAATTTCGTCGCGTGGGTGAGAAAATATGATCCGGACATCTGCGTATGGTGCGAGGCGGCATCGATATACAGGGACAATACATCCTCCGGGCAGGATGAATCCCTCAGGTTCCTTCCTGATGGATGGGCCTCTCTGGCTGCGCGTTACGGTCATCCGTATGTTGCCATCGGCGGCTGGAGGGACAATTATCCGCAGGTGATTACATCAAGGTATCCGATAGAGACCCTTCTGAAGATTACGGATACGGATGAAGAAGGGAAGCCTGTCTCCCACGGGGCTGCAATCCAGCAGGTGGATGTCAACGGCAGGAAGATAAATATTGTCACACTGCATCTCTGGCCGCAGTCTTACGCGTTCGGGGTTCCGGAGTCCGAAAGACCTTCAAGCACGGAGGCGCATGGCGGTGATCTGTACCGTGAGTTCGAGATGAAGTATATCTGCGGTGAGACAGTCAATTCTCCGGAATATTCCGCACAGCAGGACTGGCTGATGATGGGAGACTTCAATTCCCGCTCCCGTCTTGACAACCTCTACTACGGATATCCGGATGATGACACCAGACTGCTAGTCCACAATCATATACTGGACAATACCGGTCTGGAGGATGTGATTGCCGGACCGTATCCCGGATATTTCCTCACCTCGACATACGGGAATGCCCGCATCGATCTGATGTATGCATCGCCGTCTATGTATGCGCGTCTGGTCAATTCCTGGATGATTACTGACAGGTGGACCACCGTTAAAAAGAGCCCGTATGTGTCCAATTTCTATGACCCTTCGGACCACAGGCCTGTCATCGCTGATTTCGAGATGAAATAGATTCATATCCTAAAACAGTATAACGAATATTGAAATCTGTATGAAATCTGAATTTTCAGGGAAGGCTCATCCGAGTCTCTCCCCGGGAGGTGTTTGCCTTGCTCTGTTCCTGATGACAGCGTGTCTTGCCTCGTGCGAGAAACCGGTCAATTCAGTAAGGGCAGAGTCGATAACGGCTTATACCGACCCTGCTGCAGAAGAGCCCGCTGAGGCAGCGTACGTGAGTGTAAAAGGCGGGATTGAAAAGATCTATGTCGATGCCAACATCGGTTTCAGTGCGATCTGGGAGGATGGCGAGTCTGAACCGTGGGCCAGGGTCATAGATGATTCCGGAACTGATCCGGCCACAGGATACCGCGTGGTTACCCTGGAAGTGGACAGAAGGACCGAGACGGGCTGCTATTATACGCGGCGTACCGGGATGCTGATACTTGCGGCATCCGACCCGTCCCTCAACTACAGCTGTATACTTCCGGTCCATCAGGGCGCGGTGGCAAGGGTGAGCAATGATTTCTCTTTTCTCAGGTATGGCAAGACCGATCCGAGATTCACTGATGATGAGGTATCCATTGATGACTGGACGACCGCCCAGCTCAACTACGGGTTCACATCTTCGTCTGCAGATGGGGAAGAGACTCCGTGCTACGGCAAGAACGGATATCTGAAGATAGGTGATGACAACGGTCGTGGAGGGGATCTTATCTCCCCATATACGAACACGCTCAGGGGGGATTCCCTTCTGATGGTCACTTTCAGGGCTGCCGCCTATACCGACTATTATACCGGAGTCAGGGATGACAACAGGATAAGGGTAGAGGTGCTGGATGGAGGTGTCATAGCTGATTTTGCGGAGTCAGGGCAGACTTTCATTGACCTCGAGGCGGCATATTACGATTTCTCGGATGAGGAATTCCCGGAAACGATGTGGGATGGCAGCGACTTCATTGTCTTTGTCGCAGGTACTGGACTCAATCCGGTGACAGCCGACACCAGGATCAGGATTTCGTGCGGAGCACAGGCATCGCAGTCAGGCGGCAACAGCAGGATATTCATTGACAATTTCTATATCCGCGCCCTTGAAGAGGAAGAGAAAGACTTCTATTTCTCTGAAAATGGCGGAAGCGGGAATGACATCGTCCTGGGAAGCCCTGATGGGGAAGGACAGGATCAACAGAATTAAAAAATCCGGAAATGAATAATTTTATGACAAGAACATTGGCTTTGATGCTGGCACATCTGGCCGTACTGGTGCTGTCTGTTGCATATCCTCGGCAGGCTGCTGCCCAGGAGCCTGCCAGGACGGTGACAGGTACTGTCCTGGATACAGACGGGATACCGATGCCCGGGACTGCAGTAATCGTATCTGGAGGCAGAAGCGGTGTGGTCACTGACACTGACGGGAAATTCTCTGTCAGGGTAAGACCATCGGATACATTGCAGTTCCAGTTCCTCGGATTCAAGACAATCACACTGCCTGTAGGATCCAGGATGACATTCAATATCACTATGGAACAGGAAGAGGCGACATCTCTGGATGAGGTGGTAGTGATCGGTTATGGACAGGTGGCAAAGAAAGACCTGACGGGTTCGGTCTCGACTGTGAAGATGTCGGATATAGAGGGCACTCCGGTGCTGTCTGTCGACAATGCCCTCCAGGGCCGTGTGGCGGGAGCGGATTTCCTGTCCACTACCGGAGAGCCGGGAGCGACTACTACCATACGTATCCGTGGTACACGTTCCATAAACGCATCCAACGAGCCTCTTATAGTGGTGGATGGGGTGATGGATGCCATACATGACCTGAATGACCTGAATATGGCTGACATAGCTTCAATCTCCATTCTGAAGGATGCTTCATCTACGGCTATCTACGGTTCAAGGGGAGCGAACGGAGTCATCCTCATCACCACGAAGAAAGGGCTCGGGTCCGATGGCAAGCCCAACATAACTTTCAAGGCCGATATGGGTTTCTCCCAGCTGCCGCGCAGGCTTGACATAATGAATGCAACGGAATTCGCGATATACCGGAACGACTACGCATATTTCGGCACGGATGCCAACCATCCCGATGTCGGTCCTGACACCCCGCTTTCAGGCACCGTCTATCCTGATCCTCTCTCTCTCGGAGAGGGGACAGACTGGATACGCGAGATCACGCGGACTGCCATGTATTCCAATTATGCCCTTTCGCTTTCTGGTTCAGACAAGAAATCGACATACTATGCGTCTTTCTCATACAATGATACCCAGGGTATTATCCAGGACAGCGGCCAGAAGCGTTTCACAGGCAGAATCAGCGTAGACCGCCAGCTTTTCAAATGGCTGCGGGTGGGCTACACCGGTTCATATACGTGGAGGCACAACGACCAGAACAAGGCTACCATCGGCGGAACCAACTGGTGGAACGGAGCACAGTATCTTTCTCCTCTCATCAAGCCGGGTGATTCATACAACCCTCTGTATTACAGCGGGCAGAGAATCAACACCCCTCGTGTTATGATAGATATGAACACCTATTTTCTGGAAAGGCATTCCCATAACCACGCTTTTACAGTCAAGCTTGAGCCTGTGAGGAACTTCACAATCAACAGTACATTGTCATATTACCTGTACCAGCGCCATACATACCGTTATTATCCCGGTACCCTTCCGGCAAAGAGCGAAAACGAGGGAGGAGAGGCATACAGGGCAGAATGGGATGAGAATTCATTCTCCTGGGAAACGACTGCCGGATACAGGTATTCCCGTAACGGGCATTCGTTCGATGTTCTCGGAGGGTTCTCTGCCTACAGGTTCGTATCCCACGATTTCAGCCTGAGCGGCAAGGGTTATATGGATGATGCCATACTCTGGAACAATATGAACGCCGTACTTGACAAGGAGACATATTCGGCAGGCTCGGCATATTCCAAGAAGACGAAGATGTCTTTCTATGCCAGGGTCAACTATAACTGGAAGTCCCGTTATTATCTGACCGTGACCGGCCGTTATGACGGAGCATCCAATTTCGCTGCCAACAATAAGTGGGCATTCTTCCCTTCAGCTGCATTCAAATGGAACATATCCAACGAGGAGTTCCTGAAGGACTGCACCTGGATAGATGACCTGTCACTCCGTCTGAGTGCCGGTATGACGGGAAATGATGCGATAAGCACATACAGGTCTCTTGCAGCCCTGTCTTCCACTACGGGAGGATATCTTTTCGATGGCTCGCAGCCTGTCGCTTTCTACCGGAGCCGTCTCGACTCTCCGGACCTGACCTGGGAGAAGACAGCGGCATACAATCTCGGAATAGACTGGTCCATGTTCAAGGGCAGGCTCAATATCACTGCAGAAGCCTATATGTCCAGGACAAGTGACCTGCTGATGACTCTCGCAGTGGCTACCCAGACCGGTTATTCATCCCGCTGGACCAATATCGGCATCACTTCCAACAAGGGTATAGAGCTGGCAATCGAGAGCCAGAATATCGTGAAGCCGAAATTCCATTGGACCACAGCCCTTACATTGTCACACAATAGTCAGATGGTCAATGATATAGGTTCTGAAGACTTCATCGCTGCATATAATTCCCCCGGAAACAACCCGTATATGATGTACGGCTATGTCAAGGGCTATCCGCTAAACTCGCTCTGGGGATTCAAATACGGCGGTACCTGGAAGAGTGCGGAGGAGCGTGAGGAGAACGAGGTTACAAAGACATACGTCAGTCCGGCCAACACGGATGGAGGCCCGCGTTACTATGATATCAACCATGATGGGGTGATGTCCAAGGAAGACCTTATCTATCAGGGAAATGCTGACCCGATTCTTTACGGCGGACTGCAGAACACCTTCTATGTCCACGGATTCACCCTGGGTGTGTATTTCGTATATTCCCTCGGAGGCAAGATCTACAATTTTTCCGAAATCTATATGGCAGGGTCACAGTTCACCAACCAGTACCGCTATATGCTTGATGCCTGGCATCCGGTGAGAAATCCTGACTCGGACATACCGAGGGCGGGAGCCAAAAGCGATGCAGCCCTTCCGAGCGACTTTATGATCCACGATGCCACATATCTCCGTCTCAAGAGCCTTTCCCTCTCATATACATTCGACCTGAAGCAGAAATGTTCGTGGTTGAGGGACATAACTATCGGCGTGACTGCGGAGAACCTGTATCTGTGGAAAAAGTACAACGGGTTCGATCCGGATGTGTCCAGCGAAGGAACTTCCTCGACTCTCAGGAGAATGGATCTCGGAGCCTATCCAAAGCCACGTACCGTAGTGTTCAGTCTCCAGTTCAGGTATTAGTGTCCATACCATATCAGAAAAAGAAGAAAATGAAAAATAGATTCATATCGTTCGCACTGGCCGTTGCGGCCCTGTCCGGCATACAGTCCTGCTCGCTGCAGGAGGATACCTCCGGAATTTCCAGCCCGGACAACTATTTCAGGAAGTATTCCGAATGCCAGTCTGTCGTGAACAGCTGCTATATCCCTATAAAATCCATTTATACTTACCAGTATATGCTGGCTACGGAATGCGTTACCGACATCGCCTACTGTCCGTCGGGTACGCTTGATGCCAGCCTGGACATCTCTCCTGCCGTACCTCGTTTCGGCTCCACGGTCTGGACCCAGGGCTATCTCGGAGTGCAGCGCTGCAATTTTGCGGTGGAGGGTATAGAGCAGGCATTCTCCAACGGGATAATCACGGAAGAGCAGTATTATCAGCTGCTTTGCGAGGCCAAGACCCTGAGGGCATTCTACTACTGGACGCTTACCTGTTTCTTCGGGGATGTCCCGTTCTATTTCGACAATGTCTCCAACAACGAGGTGCTCGCGAAAATACAGGTCCTTCCGAGGATGGATGCCGATGAGACGAGGGACAAGGTCATTGCGGATCTGCGCAGCATAGCTCCGCTGGCTCCGCAGACACGTACCTGTGACAACGAAGGCAACCGTCTCGGTGCGGCCTGCGCATATATGCTCATTGCTAAGATGGCAATGTGGAACAAGGAGTGGGATGTGGCTCTGGAGGCGCTTGGAAGTCTCGAGACTATCTATGGCTCCCTGTCGCAGTATGACTATGCGGAGAATATCCTTTTCCGCAACAAGAACACTCCGGAATCCATAATGGAGGTACAGCATACATATACTCAGGGAGGACTGACCTATACATCAAATGTAGCCTGCATATGCCAGCCGTATCCGCGTGCGGCCAATTCGGCAGTCTATGACGGGGTTGAGATCCCGGAACTCGGCAACCAGTCTACCGTATGGTCTGCAATGCGGCCTAATGTATATTTCTGTCAGGGCCTCCAGTCCAAGATGAGCAAGGACATAAGACGCAACTACAATATGGCCTGGGGTTATGAGGACAAGACATTCAACAGCACCAATACGCGCCCGTGGTGCGGCCCGAAATTCTGGTGCCCTGACATGCAGTCATCGGCTGACGGCAACAACTATAAGGTCTTCCGTTATGCGGATGCCCTGCTTATGATGTCAGAATGCTATTTCTACAAGGAGGACTACGAGACATCCGTCAGATATCTCGATATGACAAGGACAAGGGCGGGACTTGACAACTATACATATCGCACCCCTGTCCGCCTTGAAGAGGAGATCAGGAACGAGAGGGCGAGAGAGCTGTTCGGAGAGTTCCAGCGCAAATATGATCTCGTACGCTGGGGAATATGGTACGATGCGGTGACCGCCAACAGTGACTATGCATATCTCCAGCTCAATACGGAGAACAGCAGAATAAAGCCTTGCCACCGTTATTATCCTATCCCTGACAAGGAGGTCACCTATTCGAAGAACAACCTTGACAACAAGGAATACAATGCATACGGACTGTAATCCGGAGAAACTACGGAATATGAAAACAAGACATTATATGAAATCTTTAGCCTGTGTGCTGGGCGCGGCGGCTGCAATGCTGCTTGCTCTGACGGGCTGCCAGAAGGAATTTGAGCTTGATCTTCCTCTGGCTGTATCTTCCAGGAACCTGTCCCTGACCAAGGAGGCCGGATCTACCCACGTCCTTGTATATTCTACCGGGGCATGGAAAGCCAGGCTGACCAGGAATGTGATATGGGCATCCCTGGACAGGCAGGAGGGATACGGCAACAACGAGATAGTGTTTACGTATTCAGCCAATTACGGCATATCCAGGAAGGTAGGGGTCATCTTCGACAAGGATGGGCTTACGGATACCGTGATGTTTTCCCAGGCAGGTAACATAACTGACCCGCAGCTCGCTTTTGCGTCACCTGCCGTCACTCTGCTGAAGTCGGAAGCCGACATTCTTGCGCCTCTGAATACCAACCTCCGTTATTCTGTCGGTTATATGGAAGCGTCAGTGTCCTACTACGGGGAGGATGGGCAGCCTGGCGAGCCTGTGCCGGTGCTGTCTCAGGATGGAGAGATTCCTGCGCAGACGGCAGACCATTGGGTGACTGGAGTATCCGTGTCTGAAGAAGGCGTGTCTTTCTCTGTATCCGAAAACAGTTCATCCCTCCCGCGTATAGCGGAACTCATATTGTCAATCGCCGATGCTGAAGACAATGTGACACAGGCGACGCTAAGCATAACACAGGGTATTGCAGGTCCGCAGTTCAAGCTTGAATCCGCTGAAGGGAGATATGAGGGTTTCGCCCAGGAATGTTCGGTGATGACAACGGCCAACAATATAGCTGCATATTCGGACAAGGTGGAATATTCAGTGGAATACTCTTCTCCTGTAGCTGAAGGCGAAGAGTGGATCATTGACCCGGTAATCACTTCTGAAGGCCTGCAGTTCTCCCTTTCAATGAATACGGGGGCAGCCGAACGTTCTGCTGTGATAAGCCTGGACTTCACGGATGGTGCAGGCGAGACCGTGTCCGCATCATATACGGTTGTGCAGTCTCCATATCCTGCAGCGGTAAGCTTCGAAGAGGTGAGGTCAATGACTCCCGGAGAGATAGATCTTCTGGGGTATATCGAAGGATATGTGGTCAGCGACCCGGAAAGCCAGAATGTTGTCTCCAGTCCCCAGACAGCCCAGTTCCAGTTCGACAGGACGGAGAACGGCAGGACAGTATATCTGGAAAGCACCGATGGGAAATACGGTTTCTGTCTGAAGTTCGTCTCTGAGGAGGAGAATACCCTTGAGCGTTTCTCCAAGGTCCGTCTTTCCATTGACGGGGCGGTGCTCCAGAGGAAGGATGATCCGGAATGCTATACGATAACCGGGCTGACGGCGGCGAATATACTCGAGGCTGCGGCTCCGGATGAGTTCAGGATACCGGTCAAGACCAGAAGGATATCCGAACTTACGGATGACGACATATTCACCCTTGTCTCCGTCAGCGGTCTGGAGATAATGTGCAAGGATGGGGCATATACCAACTGTACTGACGGGTACTCTCTCAAGGATGACCTGAATGCCGTCGGCACGACATCTCCGAGATGGGATGTAGCTCCGCTGATGTGCTATGACAATACCGGTGAGACAATCTTTATGCTGACCAATGCCGGCGCATCCTGGAGACGTTTCAGTTCCGGGCACGATCTTGAGTTCGGTACCCTGGTGCCGCAGGGTTCCGGGACATTCCGGGGAATATTGGTGTCTGATGATGTGGCTCCGGTCCGCTTCGGGGATTTGGGCAGATATCAGCTCAGGGCTATGACCGAAAGCGAGATTGCCCTTGATGAAGAGCCGTTTTCAAAGACCATAGCAGAGTGGAACTGGAACGACAGAGAAGTGGATCTCATCCCTGAAACCGGAGAAGGGGAGATAGATATATACGATGCCAAGATGGCCGGTTCTCCTGATTTCAACAATGTCGTATGTTCAGGCAATGGAGGGGCATCTTCAGAACAGAAGGGTCTCGTGCCAAACGGGGCTGTCCTCCTTACCCGTCAGTGGTGGGATTTCGGCAGTGACCGGGGGCGTTATTTCGACATTTCCTTCTCAACGGCAGGCATAAGCGGGTCCAATATGTTCCTGGGAATCGTGTGGGGGCATGGACAGATGAACAATACGACCCTGACAGGGCCTTCTCACTGGAATCTGCTCTATTCTACTGATGGAGGGGCGTCTTTCAGCCCTGTTCCCGGCAGCGATGTCATAAAGAAGCGTTCCATCGTATGGTGGAGCGGTACATCTCAGGATTCCACGCCAGGATATACCGAGCATCTGAGGAAGCTGCCGTCAGACTGTTTCGGTAAAGAGAAGGTCATCCTCCGTCTGCAGGTTGCCGACAAGGTCACTGACATCGACCCGAAAGCGAATTCAAGCAATTATCTCACTGCCCTCGGCATAGAGAAAGGCGTGCTCACCGAATCTGTCACCGCGGCCAACTGCCCTGTGCGTATCGGGACAATAACTTTACGATATAACTGACACATTAATATATAGGAAACGATGAATACAACAAGGATATCCATATTCAATGTCTTCGGAATCCTGGCGATAGCTGCGGCTGCAGTGTCCTGTGCATTCGCAGAGCCTGAAGATATTCCTCTTGTCAAGCTCGGTGCCATAGAGAAAGAGTATGTGGTCGAAGCGGAGGCCAGTACGTTCGACATAGACATATATACGAACGGCCCGTATCATATAGAATATATAGAAGAAGCCGACTGGCTCAGCCTTGCGTGCAGCGATGCCGTTGACGGGAAGGCGAAGATAACGGCGACATGCGAGTTCAACGAGGATTTCAAGCGCCGGGCAGGGTTTGTTCTGTGCTCTGACCTGGATTCCCGCAGGGACACTCTGTACATAAAGCAGAAGGCGCTTGTAGATGCTGCAATAGCGTTTGCCAACTCTTCGGTCATAGTGCCGGGAGCAGGAGGGCAGAACACCTCTTCCATCACTACCAACATACCTTTTGAAGAGATCACCGTGACGACCGAATATACAGATGAGTCGGATGCCGGCTGGATCAGGGACATCAAGATAGTCGACTCCGAAAGCGAGACGCGCGACCTGGTGATCGAGGTGGACCCGAATCCGGATGAGGAGGCGCCGCGCACGGCTTCGGTATCCCTGTCTTTTACTGACGGCTGGGATGAGACAGTGTCGGTGGCGTTCAATCTCCTGCAGCGCAGCTTTAAAGAGACTCTGGGCAGGGAGATAACAATGGAGGAACTCAGGCAGAACTATGCCCTCAACCGTCCTGTAGAGGATTATGTCATCATCAGCGGAATCGTGGTAAGCAATACGGAGAACCGCAATGCAGGAGAAAATCCGCAGAACACGACATCATCCATAGACTACACTGTATCTGAAAAGACAGTCTACCTCGAATCTTATGATGGAAGGTACGGTATATCGATGCAGACAGCGACAGAGGAGGACAATGTGTTCAGGCAGTATGACCATGTCCAGATACTTATCAACGGAGTGACGGCCAGTCTCATTGAGAACCCTGACCGTTATGAGCTGGTCGGAGTCACCAGGGCGATGGTCATATCGCAGGAGGCAGGCAGCGCAGCGGATGTCCCTGTCAAGGAGAAATATATGAACGAGCTTACGGATGATGATATCTATACCTACGTGACTCTCAAGGATGTGGAGTTCCCGGTGCGCAAAGGGTCCATAACTCCTGTGAACGAAGGTTATTCGATAGGGACTAATGCACATCGTATCAGCAAGTATCCGCTCCTCGTCCGCGATGTCAACGGGGATGATATGTATATGCTTACAAATACCAACTGTGCATACCGCAGTGACGGGACGCGTCTCCCTTACGGATCCGGAAAGATTTCCGGAGTGATTGTCCACGAGCGTTTCTCCAGATTCGAGTGGCGGAACGGGGCTGACCCTGCGGAGATGGAGGAGGATCCGACGCTCGGCTATATCGGCCGCTATCAGATACGTCACCAGACAAAGGATGACATCTGGGGGCAGATGAACGACAGTGTCGAGGACAGTTTCTCTGAACTTCTGACAGAATACCGTTACTGGAATCCTGATGTCGAGAACAAGGTGCAGCGTCCGACTTACGGCACCAACGGCTATTTCACCCATACATATCAGGAGAAATATTCCGGTTCACCTGCCAAGGAGTATCTCCAGGCTACATACCAGCAGCATATGTTCGGATCAGGGACCTATGAATATCTCGGTCCGATAGGGAACAACGCCAATAATCTGTTCGGTGCCAATTTCGGCAACAGGAACGGTATCGGCGTGGTCATCGATCCATCAAAGGAAAGCTGGAACAGCGCGATGGACAATCTTGTCAGCCATAATCCTGACGGTACCATAGAGTGGTGCGGCCCTTATGCCGCAAACCAGTATGCAGCCAACGGGACGGGAGGCTGGCCGGGGAACGATGCCATTTCTACCAGTTCGCAGCAGATCAACTACGGCGGCAGCACATCGATGCGCGGCAAGGGCAATGTAAGCGGCAACTGCTATACTGCTTTCGGCAATCACTACTGGTGGGATGATGATACGGGACGTCCGTACGCATGGCTTATAAATTTCTCAACGGAGGGTATAACGACATCGCATATCTCCCTGCAGATATCGGTGATGAATACGCAGCAGTCATTCTATTCACCACGATTCTGGTGTGCGGAGTGGGCTCTGACGGATTCACAGGCGGCGGAGGATGATGACCAGTGGCACCTTATAGGAGAATATACGGTGCCGGATGTCTCGGTGTGGTCCAATACGCTGTATTCTTCGATAGTAGCCTACAAGGGTATCAATTTTGAACTTCCTCAGGAGATACTCGGACATCCGGATGTCTATATACGTCTGCGTCCGACGAGTGACCTGTGCAGTGACGGCAGTGACTATTCCAACGCCCGTCTCAGTGACAGTGCCAGCGGTGCCGCACTTGCCGGCGAGCATTCAAGCAGCATTGAATATATTGCCATAAGGTA
>JADIMI010000006.1 GCA_017694845.1 Candidatus Cryptobacteroides intestinavium | reverse complement strand
GGAGCTGCCTGTGGCGCCGGAGCGCTTGCTGCTGCCGGAGCCGGTGCAGGTGCAGTCGAAGGAGCTGCTGCAGACTGTGCCGGCGCTGCCTGGACAGAGATCGGAGCCGTTCCGTTTCCGAGCTCGACCTTATATGAAGCGACCACGGTCACATCAGCGACATTCCCGTCCACTGAATTGATGGTCACATTGTATTCGTTTCCGTTGATCTTGAAATTATATTGTTTCATTTTACGATGTTTTATGTCAGTACGACGAATTTACATTGATGTTGGTCATTTCTTCTTGTCAGGGAGCTGACGCAGTGTAGCGTAGCGTGAATTCCACGGTGTGGACTTAGGCTTGATCGTCACTACGAAACTTTCGTTGTCGTGCACTTCATCCGCCATGCATTTGTCCAGGGCCATGGCGATAGCCGCGCAGATCTCGCCTCCTATGGAGTTGTCGAGCCGTGCCGCTATCTCGAATGCCTTTTCTGATGATATCTCGTTCATAATCTTCAGTTTAAATTGACTACAGCGGAAGGTTGTCGTGTTTCTTGGCAGGGTTGACCACCTTCTTCCCTGCAAGCTGCTCCAGAGCCCTGATCACGCGGAAACGGGTGTTGCGAGGTTCGATCACGTCATCGATATATCCGTATTTAGCAGCCTGGTAAGGGTTGCAGAAAAGGTCGTTGTATTCCGTCTTCTTCTCTTCTGCCACACGCTTCTTCTCTTCCGGATCCTCGATAGCCTTGATCTCCTTCGAGTAGAGTACTTCCACTGCGCCCTCGGCTCCCATTACAGCGATATTGGCTGATGGCCAGGCGTAGTTGATGTCTCCGCGCAGCTGCTTGCAGCTCATGACGATGTGTGATCCGCCGTATGACTTCCTGAGGGTGACGGTCACCTTAGGGACGGTGGCCTCCCCGTATGCATAGAGGAGCTTCGCGCCGTGTACGATGATTCCGCCGTACTCCTGCTGTGTGCCGCAGAGGAATCCCGGGACATCCACAAGTGTCACGATAGGGATATTGAAGGCATCGCAGAACCGCACGAACCTGGCTGCCTTGCGGGATGCATTGATGTCGAGCACTCCGGCAAGGATCTTCGGCTGGTTGGCCACGATGCCGACAGACCGGCCGTTGAAATGCGCGAATCCGATGATAATGTTCTTTGCGTAGTTCTTGTGTATCTCGAAGAAGCGTCCGTCATCCACGATGCTGCCGATGACCTGGTACATATCGTAAGGCTTGTTCGGATTGTCAGGAATGATTTCGTTGAGCATGTCATCCACGCGGCTGACAGGGTCATTTGTCGGAACTGTCGGAGCCTCCTCCATATTGTTCTGCGGAATGAAGCTGAGGATGTCCTTGATGATCTGGAGCCCTTCCTCTTCAGTCTCCGCCGCGAAATGTGCCACTCCGCTCTTGGTTGAATGTACGCTTGCTCCTCCGAGATCCTCCTGGCTTACAACTTCTCCCGTGACTGTCTTCACCACTCCGGGTCCGGTGAGGAACATATATGAGGTGTCCTTGACCATTATGTTGAAGTCTGTCAGGGCAGGGGAGTATACGGCCCCTCCCGCACAAGGACCGAAGATGCCGGAGATCTGAGGTATCACTCCGGATGACATTATGTTTCTCTGGAAAATCTCTCCGAAGCCGGCGAGGGCGCAGATGCCTTCCTGGATACGTGCTCCGCCCGAATCGTTGAGCCCGATGCAAGGGGCGCCGTTCTTCATCGCCATATCCATCACCTTGCAGATCTTCTGAGCCATTGTCTCTGAAAGCGAACCGCCGGATACGGTGAAGTCCTGGGCGAAGATATAGACCGACCTTCCGTCGATGGTGCCGTGTCCTGTCACGACTCCATCCCCGTCATAATGTGTCTTGTCCATTCCGAAATTGGTACAGCGGTGCTGGACGAACATATCGTACTCCTCGAAGCTTCCTTCGTCGAGGAGCATCGCAATCCTTTCCCTCGCCGTATATTTCCCTTTCTGGTGCTGGGCGTCAATCCTTTTCTGACCGCCGCCCATACGCGCCTTTGCCCTGCGCTCTACGAGCTCTTTGATTTTTTCCTGCTGGATACTCATAATATTTTATGTAGTTAAATTATATTTGCATAAACTCTGCAAATATAACTCTTTTTGACAAAAAAACAGCCGTTTATGTCGTCAATGTGATGTGCAGCTGCAGATTTTATTATTTTTGTATGACCATATATTTGATTCACTATGAAACCTGTATCTTTTTTCTGCCTTATGGCGGTCCTTCTGACACTTTCTGCCGCCGGATGTACCGGAAATTCCGCACCTGGAGACAATGAATTCATTATAGAGGGATATGTGAAGAACATCGCGGACAGCTCGACGATCACCCTGTTCGCCAATTACGGAAATGTCGGGAAGAGCATCGCTGTGGATACCATCACGGATGGACGTTTTATGTTCAGGGATACCGTGTCGTGCCTGAAGAAATATTCCATAATGGGAGGCAAGGGGTTCCCGTCGGTGTCTCTTGAAGTCTGGGTGGCTCCAGGCGAAAGGATACGGATAAGAGGGAACGACAATCTTGTCGAGACCTGGACGGTGAAGAGCGGGCTGCCGTATCAGAGATACGAGGATGAATACAGGAAAGCAGGTTTTCCTGAGCGGGCCCTGGTTCTGGAAAACCGTGTGCTGATGAATGATGTGGCCAGTGAAATGAGGGCTGCAGTCGGAAATGACCAGACTGCGCTGCGCAGGGCAAGGGAGAAAATGGACTCGATCTTCAAGGTGAACGCGCCTCTGGACTCGATCGTGGATATCAGGAAGCTCGACTATCTTGCAGAGGCTCCGGTGAATGAAATATGGATGGAGAAATACGGATCCTATGTCAGAATCCTTCAGTACGATCCGGACAATTTCATGGCTGACCGTATCAGGAGCCTGTATTCACGTCTGTCGGAAGATGATCTTCAGACAGAGACAGGCCGGATGATATATGAATATATGCATCTGCCCGAACGGGTGGGAGTCGGAGATGAAATGGTGGATGGCGACCTCTATGATACGGATGGCAATCTCAGGCATCTGTCAGAATTCAACGGCAGATACATCCTTCTGGATTTCTGGAGCCAGGGCTGCGGCCCCTGCATAGCATCCTTCCCGGAGATGGAGGAGGTCATCGCTGCCTATGGCGACAGGCTGGAGGTAGTCGGGATATCTTCAGACAGAAAGGATATATGGTTGAAGTATCTGTCGGAAAATAAAGTCGGAGGGAACCAGTGGAACGAGCTGCGTATGGGCAATACCGGACTGGCTGCAGCATACGGAGTTACCGGTATACCTCATTATGTCATGATATCTCCTGATGGGCGGATCCTTGACATATGGGCCGGCTATGCCAGCAATTATCTTAAATCCAAAGTGAAGGCTCTTGTGAAATAAAAATCTTTTGATAACTTTGTCAGCACCACAATTGACACTGGACTGACTGATATGAAAATACTGACAATCGAGGATCTGCGCACCGTCAGGTCTGAAGCTGTCAAGAGACTGATGCTCAGGGAGCAGAGTGACAGCATTGTAAGTGAAAGCAGCAGCGGCCTTGATACAGGGACTGCAAGGATGCAGGTACTGGTCTGCGGAGGGACCGGCTGCAAGGCATCTTCAAGCCAGCTCATCAGCGAAAGGCTCAAGGAAAGACTGACTGAAAAGGGCATAGCCGACAGGGTGGATGTCATCACCACCGGATGTTTCGGCTTCTGCGAGAAAGGCCCTGTAGTCAAGATAATCCCGGACAACACGTTCTATACCAATGTGACACCGGATGATGCCGATGATATTGTAAATGACCATATCATCGGCGGCCGGAGGGTGGAGCGTCTGCTCTATGTCGACCCCAAGACAGGACAGAGCGTAAGTGATTCCAAGCATATAGACTTCTACCGAAAGCAGATGCGTGTAGCTCTTCGCAACTGCGGCTTCATTGATCCCGAGAACATAGAGGAATATATCGCCAGGGATGGCTATTCAGCCCTGGCTGACAGTCTTCTGCACCGGACTCCCGAAGAGGTGATAGATGAGGTGAAGCGGTCAGGGCTGAGAGGACGAGGTGGCGGAGGCTTCCCGACAGGGGTGAAATGGGGATTTGCAAGGAAGAGCGTCTCGGATGTGAAATATGTGGTCTGCAATGCGGATGAAGGGGACCCGGGAGCATTTATGGACCGTTCCATTATGGAGGGGGATCCTCATTCCATAGTGGAGGCAATGGCTGTCTGCGGATATTCGATAGGATCGGCCAGGGGGCTGGTGTATATCAGGGCTGAATATCCTCTTGCCATCCACAGGCTCAAGACAGCGATCGGACAGGCCAGGGAGTACGGGCTGCTCGGGGAGAATATCCTCGGGACAGGTTTCAGCTTTGACATTGAGATCCGGTACGGGGCCGGGGCGTTCGTCTGCGGAGAGGAGACCGCCCTGATACATTCCATGGAAGGGAAGCGCGGCGAGCCTACTATGAAGCCTCCTTTCCCTGCCGAATCCGGGTACCTCGGCAAGCCTACCAATGTCAACAATGTCGAGACACTGGCGAATATCCCGGTCATATTGACCAGGGGCGCTGAATGGTTCTCCTCTATCGGAACGGAGAAGTCCAAGGGGACAAAGGTGTTCGCACTTGCAGGCAAGATCAACAATGTCGGGCTCATCGAAGTGCCGATGGGGACGACGTTGAGGGAAGTGATCTATGATATCGGAGGCGGTATCAAGGGAGGCAAGAAGTTCAAGGCTGTCCAGACAGGAGGCCCATCAGGCGGCTGTCTGACAGAGAAGCATCTTGACATACCGATAGATTTCGACAATCTTGTGGCGGAAGGCTCCATGATGGGATCAGGAGGAATGATAGTAATGGATGAGGATGACTGTATGGTTTCCGTCGCAAGGTTCTATCTGGATTTCACCGTAGAGGAATCGTGCGGGAAATGTACGCCTTGCCGTATAGGCAACAAGCGGCTTCTGGAGACGTTGAACAAGATAACGGATGGCAGAGGCACCGAAGAGGATCTCAAGACGCTCTCGACCCTCGGGAAGGTGATCAAGGACACTGCCCTCTGCGGTCTGGGCCAGACTTCCCCGAATCCGGTCCTGTCCACTCTCGGTCATTTCTACGATGAATATCTGGAACACGTCAGGGACCGCAGGTGCCGGGCGAGACAGTGCAAGGCTCTGCTGACCTATGCCATCAACCCTGTGCTGTGCATCGGATGCCATCTGTGCGCGAAGAACTGTCCGGCGGATGCCATAATCGGGGATGTGCGGAAACCCCATATCATCAATCCGGACAAATGCATAAAATGCGGAATGTGTATGGCACGCTGCAAGTTCAAGGCGATATCGGTGTCGTGACCGATGCGGAATTTCAGAAAGTTTGCAATTAATTTCCGAGACCGGCTATGGAAGAAAGACAGATAACACTACAGATAGACCATCATTTTGTAACTGTCCCTGATGGGACCACAATACTGGAGGCTGCACAGAAGATAGGCATCGATATACCGACCCTGTGCCACATAGACCTCAAAGGTACATGCATCAAGAACAACCCTGCCTCGTGCCGTATATGCGTGGTCGAGGTCGAAGGCAGGCGCAACCTCGCTCCGGCCTGCGCCACAAGGTGCACGGAGGGGATGGTCGTGAGGACAAGTACGCTCAGGGTGATGAACGCCCGCAAGATAGTCGCAGAACTTATACTGTCCGATCATCCGAATGAATGCCTGACCTGTCCGAAGGCAGGTAACTGCGAGCTTCAGAACCTTGCCCTCAGGTTCAATATCAGGGAGATGCCGTTCAACGGAGGGGAGCTCTCCCCGCGCAAAAGAGAGATCACGGCATCGATCGTCCGCAATATGGACAAATGCATCTTCTGCCGCAGATGCGAGAGTGTCTGCAACGATGTGCAGACAGTGGGTGCGCTGGGAGCGATCAGAAGAGGGTTCAACACCACGATCGCCCCTGCGTTCGACAAGATGATGGTCGACAGCGAGTGCACATATTGCGGACAGTGCGTGGCGGTATGTCCTGTCGGAGCGTTGACTGAAAGGGACCACACCAACCGTCTGGTAGAGGATCTTGCAGATCCGGACAAGGTGGTGATAGTACAGACCGCTCCGGCGGTGAGGGCTGCGATAGGGGAGGAGTTCGGCCTCCCTGCCGGGACTCTTGTCACAGGCAAGATGGTGGCCGCTCTCAGGGAGCTCGGATTTGACTATGTGTTCGATACTGACTTTGCAGCCGACCTTACCATAATGGAAGAGGGGGCGGAGATGCTCAACCGTCTTACAAGGTATCTTGACGGGGACAGGTCGGTGCGTCTGCCGATCCTTACATCGTGCTGCCCGGCCTGGGTGAACTTTTTCGAGCATCAGTTCCCGGACCTGCTCGATATCCCGTCGACGGCACGTTCTCCGCAGCAGATGTTCGGCTCGATAGCCAAGACCTGGTGGGCGGAGAAGATGGGCATACCCCGGGAGAGGCTGGTAGTGGTGTCCATAATGCCTTGTCTTGCCAAGAAATATGAATGCGACAGGGATGAATTCAAGACAGATGGCAATCCGGATGTGGATTATTCCATATCGACCAGGGAGCTGGCAAGACTTATCAAGAGGGCCAACATAAG
>JADIMI010000028.1 GCA_017694845.1 Candidatus Cryptobacteroides intestinavium | reverse complement strand
GCTCTAAATACTGTTTGTCCGTTAATGTACTTATATGGTTTATAGTAGTTGGGGTAGAAGAGTTATCTATAACTTGTATCTGAGGTTTTGATTCATCTGATTTTATATATTTATCACAGATGTATTCTGATATAACACATACAAAAACAGGTATAGCAACAGACTTGATTACAAACTTCCCAATTTTTCTATAATGATTATTAAATTCAAAGGTTTGATAATCACTATCAGAAATACATATATCAATACTTATTCCCTGAGGTAATTGCTTTTTGAAATACTGCAATAAAGAATCTGTACCAACAGGAAAAACTGGGCCTATAGAATCTCTTAAATCCTCAAACGGCACTATCAATATTGATGCATTGGACAATTCATTTTTTAATTCAATATCAATATAACTCTTTTCAAGCCACGTCCTAAAATTTTCGGTGGCATCAACAACCTTAAGTCCCATATATGCCTTATACTTAATATTCTTTTTTCTGTCATAATACGTACAAAGTTATGAAAATCTAAGAAATAATTTCTCAGAACATATAAAATGACTTTAAAGAAAATATTTCATTGTAACACAACTAAAAGGCGGAAGAGAAATGAATGTGTTATAGCGAAATGGCTCCAGACATTTTTTCTTTTTATTGCAAAAGATATTTCCCAACCTAATACGCCAAACAACAAATTTCACGGCATATAAGTTGAGCACCACCTAAATCGTTTCCAATAAAGCTTCACTTATGAACTTTTATTCTTATATTTGCCACAACAAGTATCAGATTTGAAATGTTATACAATATATACATACTGACAGACACCGAACTTTGCAACAAGATTGCAGCCAAAATAAAAACAGTACGCCTGAAGCAGAACATGTCGCAGGCCGAGCTGGCAGACAAGAGCGGTGTCTCCATCTCCACCATAAAACGCATGGAAGATGGAGAGGTAAAGAACTTCGAGTCGCTGATCCGCGTCCTGCGCACTCTGGGCAAGCTCGACATCTTCGTCCCGCTCGTCGAGGAGGAACAGTTGAGCCCGAATGAATACTACGAACTGGCCAGCAAAGCAAACAAGCCCAAGCGCAAGCGGGCATCCAAAGGTTACACAAAAGAGAATAAGGAGGAATCGGAATGGTAGACGTAGCTCGTATCAATCTATACGGCCAGCCCATAGGCTCGGTACGTTGGGACCAAAGATATGAAGTCGCACAGTTCGAGTACGATCCGGACTTTGCACGACAGGGCATAGAGCCTTCGCCGCTGATGATGCCCGTAAGGGAAGGCCGTGTGTACAGTTTCGGGGAACTTAACAAAACGACCTTCAAAGGCTTGCCCGGAATGCTGGCGGACTCCCTGCCGGATACATACGGCCGGGCTCTCTTTGAGAAATGGCTTGCCTTGACGGGCCGGACCAGCGGCAATGCAATCGAGACGCTTTGCTTTCTGGGCAAACGCTGCATGGGAGCCCTTGAATTCGAGCCGGCCATCGACGCAGTCGATACGGATATCCGGATAGAGGTCGATTCTCTGGTGGATGTAGCCAGAGAAGCCCTTGCCGACAAATCAAGTTTCAACGTGAACATCAGCTCCGACAAGAAGGCGGCCATCGCGGAGATTCTGCGCCTCGGCACTTCTGCCGGCGGGCAACGGGCCAAGGCAATCATTGCCTACAACAAAACCACCGGAGAGATCCGTTCGGGACAGGTCGAGGCTCCCGATGGGTTCGACTACTACATCATCAAGCTGGACGGTGTATCCGCCACGGCCGGATTTAGGGAGACGGAGAACTTCGGCCGACTGGAATACTCCTTCTCACGTCTTGTGAAGGAATGCGGCATTGACATGGCGGAATGCTCGCTGATCGAAGAGAACGGGAGGGCTCATTTCCTGACAAAGAGGTTCGACCGGATAAACGGTACAAAGGTGCACATGCAGACACTCTGCGGCATCGCGCACTTCGATTATCGGCTCCTCAGGGCCTACTCCTACGAACAGGCGTTCGCTGTGATGCGCGGGCTGCGGCTCACATACAAGGAGGCGCAGGAGATGTTCCGCAGAATGGTGTTCAATGTCGTGGTGCGTAACCAGGACGATCATACGAAGAATATCTCTTTCATAATGGACAGAGACGGGAAATGGCGCCTTTCTCCGGCATACGATATGGGCTACGCCTACAATCCCGACGGCCAGTGGACCTCGGCTCACCAGATGTCGATAAACGGCAAATTCAGCGGCATCACCAAAGACGACCTGCTCGAATGCGCGGCCAAGAACAACATCAGGAATGCCGCACGGATCATCGACGAGGTCTGCCAGGCGGCATCCAGGTGGCCGGAGATCGCCCGGGAGTGTGAAGTACCGCAAAAGATGATTGAGGCAATCCGGCCGAATATGGTTTTCTTCTGAGAGGTACAGAGTTTTGTGGGAGCAGTAGCAGGAACTCCGTCTAAAAAGGGCGTTTTTATCACTACTTCAGATTTTACAAAAGGAGCTATTGATTATGTGGACAGCTTGAATGGGTCGCCTACTGTAATTTTGATTAACGGCCATCAATTAACAGAATATATATATGATTATGGATTGGGTCTTCAGACAGAAATAACATTTAAGGTGAGGAAAATGGATAGTGATTATTGGGACTCAATGGAAGATCTGTAAAAGTACCTGTACATACGTGATCACACACTCAATACGCTCCTTTTTAGCTGAGAAGAAATCCGAATCAGCTGAACCGGCCGTGGCAGTCCTTGTATTTCCTGCCGCTGCAGCAAGGGCAGGGCGCATTTTCTCCTGCACAGATCTTCCGCCACACCGAGCACCATCCGCCGTTTGTTCAGACCGGACTTGACATCACAATTCAGCAGACGCCTGATGTCATCGATCTCAACCTTGGTCATCTCCATTAACCTGGCATACAGACTCATTCCGACACGCGGGAAGAAAGATCCACAGTCACCTCCAGACCGGAGTACGGGACAGCTACCGGCTTCCCGTAGCCATTCCCTGTGACAGGAATGACATTGAACACCCTGCTCCGGAGCATCCCCGGATACTCTCCCCTCCTCTGTCCTATGGTCAGGATCCCGGTATCATCGTCATACTCGAAATCAATCATTGCATAGAGGCCTTTCTCGTAGTTATAGTTGACATTCTCATCCTCATAGAGGGTGAACGTCCCATCCGCCCCCCTGTAGACATAGAGGTCGACCACGTCCGCTGGCCTTTCGTCCGACCACTCCATATCCGGGCCGCAAGGGACAATGGAACCCGCACGTACATACAGAGGCATCCTTCCATACGGGGCATCAACAGTGGCTGTCATACCACCCGGAAGGAAATGTCCGGTATAGTAGTCATACCATCCTTCACATTCAGGGAAATACATCGTCCTGGAACGCGCTCCATATTCATATACCGGAGCGACAAGAAATGCCGGACCGAACATATATTCATCTCCTGTGTCCGTTACGTTCCTGTCGGAAAGGAAGTCCATGACCAGCGGACGCATTATCGTATAATCATCGAACCAGGTCATACCTGCAAGCGAATATATATAAGGCATCAGGCGGTATCTCAACCTGATATAGTAGACAATCGACTCGTATGCAGGATGCCCTTCCGGGGCTATCTCCCACGGTTCCCTGAACGGATACTGTCCGTGCGCCCTGAACAAGGGGCAGAATGCGCCGAACTGGAACCATCTTGTGTTCAGCTCTCTCCACTCTTTCTCATCCCCGTTCTCGACACCTGTACTGTTGAACAGGTTCTGAGCCTCTACATAACGGTTCTCGACACAGAACCCGCCTATATCCATAGTCCAGTACGGTATGCCGCTGATGGAAAAGTTGAGGCCGGCAGAGATCTGGGCTTTCATATCCTCCCATCTTGTGGCGATGTCACCGCTCCAGGTCGCAGTGGAATACCTCTGCAGACCAGCGAATCCGCTTCTTGTCAGCAGGAAGACCCTTCTGTCAGGGTCGGCTCCACGCTGCCCGTCATAGATGGCCTCGGCGTTCATATATGCATAGGCATTGAAAAATTCAGTAGATGGGCCTAATGCAGTAGGACCGCAGAGCGCCTTCCTGTAATCCATATCGGTACAGTCCCTCACATTGGGTTCGGATGCATCCATCCACCAGGCATCCACTCCGAGCGGATAATAATGCTCATACATCTGCTGCCAGAAAAGCTTCCTTGCCCCGGGAGAATATGCATCATAAAACCCGTAGAGATACCCTTTTCCGATCCAGTCCCTGACACCGTCTTCGTATGCCCTGGTATACATCCATCCCCTGTCTGCAAACTCCTTGTAATGTTCGGTCCCCACATAGAACTTGGGCCACACAGAAACCATAAAGCGGGCATTCATAGAATGGATCGAGTCCACCATAGCCTCAGGATCGGGAAATCTGGCCGGATCGAATTCGTGGCTTCCCCAGGCATCCTCTTTCCAGTGGCTCCAGTCCATAACGATATTGTCTATAGGGATATGCCTGTCCCTGAAGCCTTTCAGTGCACCGAGCATCTCTGTTGAAGTTCTGTACCTTTCCCTGCTCTGCCAGTACCCCATTGCCCATTTCGGCATTACGGGAGCCTTCCCTGTAAGAGTCCGGTAGCCGCTGATGACCTCGTCCATATCATCCCCGGCGATGAAATAATAGTCAAGCTGTCTGGACATTTCGCTCCACCATGAGTGTCCGGCCTGTTCTGAAGGATCGATATGAGGATAGGCACGCAGACCGCAGTATGACACATAGCCGTCAGGCTCCCAGTCAACCCTGAGAGGAATCTTCCTGCCGGCCTCGAGGTATACCGAAAATTTGTAGCTGTTCGGGTTCCACGCTGTCCTCCAGCGTTCAGGCACGACCGTACGACCGTCTATGGATACGGAAGTATAGCCGGCATAATATAGGATGAACTGATACTCCCCGCTCTCAGGAGCCTGGATATAGCCTTCATATACGACATTGGAACCATATAGAGGGAATTCCTCAGGAAGATTCACTACTTTTTCCAGTTCCGGAGCAACGAGATATTCAAAATACAGCTGAGGTTCGTCCCTGACAAGTATTTCACCCTCCGCCGGGGTATATGTACCTGTAAGACAGCCCTCCCTGCCATCCGCAGAGTATAGCCTGAACACTTCGCCAAGCTGGCTGTAGTCATCCGGATTCCCGAAACGCATCATCGAATAGCTGTCCATTATGATGCCATAACCACGGCTGGACACAATGAAAGGCACAGAGACTTTTGTATTATACTGGAACAGTTCTTCATTCCTGCCCTTGTAGTTGAATTCATCCGACTGATGCTGGCCGAGTCCGTAGAAAGCTTCGTCATCGGGTGACTCGAAGACAAGTCTGAAAGAATAGCCGCTCACCCCATCTGCTTCTACAGGCGTGAATGTCTTGCCGCCTCCGATTTTCTCTCTCAGTATTGTATCCCCATCCGGATCTGTAAACCAGACTTCGCCCGTACTCATTATGACATTGGCCCTGAGTGAAGCCGTCACGACAGCGACTGTGTCATCCGAATGCTCCACATCAAAATGCGTCCGTTCCTCAGGCTCGATTATTATCAGACTTTCCGGATCGGCGAACTTTCTCTCCGGAGTGGAAGAGACGTGGATCAGTCTGTCCCCCATCACCTCCAGCCTGACAAGTGCGGGACCGTCGGACATCTTCTGCCCGACCCGTACAGTGACTCCGGAAGCATCTTTGAGGAATACATTGTCACTGCACGCTGAAAGCACTGACGCACAGATGACCGACAGAAAAAGTTTTTTCATAAGTATGCATATCTTTTCGTGTCCCAAAAATAGATAATTTTTTCAAATCTGTTGCCTTAATTCCTTATCTTCGCAGAGAATTCACAAAATATCCCTACACGTAAGGCTTGTATGGATTCCATACACGATGGCAGATACAATGACTAAAGAGCAGAGACACCGCTGTATGTCTCTCATCCGGGGAAAGGACACGAAACCAGAACTTCTTGTCCGCAGATATCTCTTTGCATCCGGATTCCGGTTCAGAGTCAATGTGTCATCCCTGCCCGGCACTCCCGACATTGTCCTGAAAAAATACAATACAGTCGTTTTCGTCAATGGATGCTTCTGGCACGGGCACTATGGCTGCAGACTCCATACCGTGCCTAAAAGCAACACTGAATTCTGGCAGAAGAAAATAGACAGGAACAGAAGGAGGGATGCTGCTGTCGCGGTCCGGCTCGAAGCCCGGGGCTGGTACGTAGCGACTGTATGGGAATGCAGCCTCGACAGCAGACACAGGGAACGGACATTGTCTGACCTGAAGGCAGAGATAATCCGCAATGGCGAAAAATCAGACAAAGACAAGGAGTCGAGACGGCTTGCCCGTCTTGTCAGGAGACAGGAGAAAGCCGAAAGGAAATCCAGGCTTGACATACTGGAAAAAGAACTGACAAGATATAATGTCCCGGGCAGTATAAGACAGGCGGCGATATCCGGTTCAGACTATGAATGCGACTGCCAGATGACTGATACGGACTGACATTAGATGCTGACTCCACGGCACATATCTCCGGAGATGGAGCGTCAATAGGTATGGATACTGACTCCCTGTGCCGCAGGAAGGTAATTGATGCCGTACCAGCTCATCTGCAGCAGGAGGAAAGAGAACACAAGCAGGGCGAAAAGCAGGTCATATCTTCCAGCCTCATCCGGTCGGGACCCGGACCTTGAATCAGACACTTCCGATCCGGACCGGAAAGCCGACCTTATGTGCAGATACAGAAGATAGCTCAGCCAGGTTGCGAATGCCCAGGTCTCCTTCGGATCCCAGGTCCACCAGTCCCCCCAGGCCTGTTTTGCCCAGAGAGCCCCCATGACCATACCGAGTGTAAGGAATGACCAGCCTGTCCTGACCAGATTGTCGCACATTGACATCTCTTCTGCGGACGGGAATCTGCCTGACGGCCGCAGCCACAGGTACAGAGCGAAGAGGGTCACCGCTCCGAGAATGGCGTAGGCGAACATATACACCGTGACATGGGGGACGAACCATACACTCTGCAGAGCAGGCATCAGTGACTGGTCGTGTATCTCAGGCTTAAACAGATTGATGCACAGAAAGACCACTGCCATCGTACTGCTGAACGGCAGTATCCATCTGTAACGCCAGCGGGCATATACGGCGGCTCCTGTCAATGACAGGAAAAACGAATACCATAGTCTGGTCTCCCCTACTGTACGCATTGGAGGACGGTCCAGAGCCACCCATAGACCGGCGATGAAAGCAAAGAAGACAGCGGAGCCGGCCAGGGATATGACAATGGCAGTCTTCACCCTGGAAGTGCAGGCACCGGCAAGCGCACCTGCAATCCACAGTAATGCTGCAGCTCCTCCGAACCATATCAGATAATCCCAGGTCATAGATCCTCCTCCTTGTATGTATCGGTCTGAGCTGATCCGGATTTGCCGGCATTTCCTGACAGACGGGCAGCACCTGCTGCAACAGCCAAGATGACGGCCGCGGCGAGCATCAGCCACAGAGCCATATGTATCACCCGATACCACGGATCCCGGACACACTCAAGAATGCTCACATCGCTCCATCTGCCGCGTTCCGTGTCGTACCCGGACTGATAGATTCTCCAGCTGCCGATCCGTGCAGGATGGTTGACTTCAATACTGTAAGACTTCTCATTGCCGTTTTTCATAGAGACAGTGACTTCAGACAGATACCGCCTCGCCTCTGGATACGGCATCACTATACTCTTCCCTTCATCAAGCTGCAGCGACTGTGATGGAAAGATATGGCTGCCGCAGCTGACCCAGCCGCTCCTCTGCTCTCCAGTCGACATCTCTGTAGCTCTTACAAAGACAGCCGGCATAGCCCCGACGTGATCCAGAGAACGATAGACAGCAGCATCCGGCATCTTGCCTGCAGACAGAAGCACAGTGTCCGCCGATATGGCCCAGCCGTCTATATGCGCTGCGGAGCCATCCGTCCCGGCTGAAAGGAATTCTCTGGAAAGGGGTCCGCCGTGCCTGTCACAGACAAACAGTTTCGGAGGATATTCATCAATGCTGAATTCTTTAAGTACAAGGATAAACGGAAGTCCTATGTCAGTACCTTCCATATCGACCGCCATTCCGACAGGAACGCCCTCGTGTGCAGTCAGTCTGCATCTGACCTTGTCCCCGCTTCCGAACATCCCGGAGAGAAGGACAAGGAAAACGCATATATGGAAGACTGCCACTGCAGATTTCCGGATAAATGAAAACCAGTCCCACGCCCCGGAAGAAGACCGGCGGCTCCGTATCATCCGGAACAGTCTGTCCAGTTCCGCCACGGACCTTATACCCAGCGCTGTCATAAAATAGAACAGCATAATGCAGAATGCATACGATGAGCGCATTGAGGAAAGTCCGAGAGATCCTGCAAGACCATCTTCCGCACCATCCTGGCGGACAAGTCCGAATACAATCACCATGAAAAGAAGGGAAGCCGCGGAAGACAGACAGGCCTTCCAGTCCCAGAGGGTACGGAGCCACTTATATCTTCCGCTCAGCGAATATGTCAGAACTATTAGATATGCGTAATTTACAGCCAGAACCAGCCCCCATGGATAACGCATGAATCCACTGTCTATGCTCCCGGCCATAAACTGCAACGCTGTGCCTGCTGCAAGCAGCAGGGCACAACGTATAAAGGCTGTTCTGTAGTTCCAGCGTACTATATTCATAGAAGACAGGAATATACAGACACGTCAGGCTTTCTGCCACTGCTCACGAAGCAGGGCGACAGCAGCAGGGACTGTGACAGTCCGGTCTCCATTTGAACCGCACTCGAAACTGATATATCTGTCATATCCCATTTCCTTGAGTGCACGCATTCCATCGAGATAATTGTCAAGTTCTCCGTCTTCACCAGGCATCACCCTGTGTCCGCGGCTTGCAATGTGGACGTGCTGAAGATACTCCTTACCGGCCGACATAAATGCGGCATAGTCGGAAGTCTCCTCCTGCATATGCCAGAAATCGCCCATACATTTCACGCCTTCGCTCTTCGAATCACGGCAGATTGCGGCTGCATCGGCAACCTGGCGCAGATAGAACGCCTCACCTCTGTTCAGCGGTTCCAGAATGACAGTCGTGCCGCATTTCAGAGCATATTCCCCAAGATCGTGAAGCTGTTCCGTGAGATATTCCCTTGTCTCGAGAGTATGAGGTCTGCAAGGCTTCTGCCCGTTGAAGGCCGGCACCATAATGACACCGACCGATCCGAGTTCCCCGGCAGCGGCGATGATATCGCGCATAGTCGAATCGAACTCAGCCTTTACAGCCGGATCTTCGGCAAGTATGAAACCTCCGAACCCTGCACATATCGCGGAAACCTTTATGTTACGCCCTGAAAGCGCCTGGCGGATCTCGTTCACCCTTCCGGCGAGATTGCCGCCTCCCGGCTCGAAGCCTGCTATACCGAGATTCTCCATATAGTCCAGCTTCTCATTGAGGCTGTCTCCCGGAGCAATGCCTTCCTGGAAAGAGAGCTTCAGTTCAGGACAGCATATCTCCTTCCCGGGAGAACAGGCCGATACAATCTGCAGAGGGGCACCTGCAAGTGTCACCGTTGCGGCACCTGCAAGCGACCTCTGTATAAAATCTCTTCTCTTCATGACAGGACTATTTGCCGCTTCCCGGAACCGGGACTACGTATTTAGACATATCCATCCTGCCCATCTCGAGTTTCTCCGGCATATAGTCAAGCTGGGATGAACTGATCTCATCCCATGTGAGGGTGGCTCCTGAATATGCCGCCTCACGCCCCATGATTCCGGCGAGGGTAGATACCGCACAAGATTCGGCTTCCTCGTACACTTCTCCCTTGCGGATGTGGTTGACCAGATCCACGTGCTCGAGTACGTACGGATTGTGCTGCTTGAACGCAGCATTTGCAGCCGCTTCATCATACTTCCAGATCACGTTGCCTGCAAGATCCTTGATTTCGTGGTTATAGCTGTTCCACGATCCTTTTGTACCCTGGATATATTCTCCTACATTGTTGCTGCACCCATCAATCTGGCGGCACATGCTGTGCAGGTGGATTCCGTTCTCAAACTCGAAGTCGACGCTGAACTGGTCGTACTGGTCACCGGTGATACGGCGGTGGCGTGCTCCGAAGGCGGTCGCCTTTGTCGGTTTTAGTCCGGACATCCAGAGGAAGACATCTATATTATGGACGTGCTGCTCGACAATATGGTCTCCTGAAAGCCATTTCCAGTTCACCCAGTCCCTGATCATCCATTCCATATCGCTCCAGCCCGGCTGACGGTCACGATACCAGAGCATTCCCTGGTTCCAGTAGACATTACCGCCCGTGATCTCGCCGATATATCCTTCCTGGATCTTCTGGAAGGCCTCTACATACGGCCGCTCGTGATGACGCTGGGTACCTGTCACCACGCAGAGGCCTTTTGCCTTGGCCTGCCTTGCGGTAGCTATCACTGTACGGCACCCTTTCGGATCGACTGCAACCGGTTTCTCAAGGAATGAATGCACGCCTTTCTCTGTCGCATATTTGAAATGTTCCGGACGGAATACCGGAGGAGTGGTGAGAATCACCATATCTATCCCTGAATCGATCACCTTCTTGTAGGCGTCGAATCCCACGAAACAGTTCTCTGCAGGCACTTCCTGGCCTTTGTTGGCCTTAAGATCGTTACGGAGTCCCTCGAGACGGTCGGCGAAAGTATCTCCCAGAGCAACAACCTTGATACCATCTGCTGCTGCAAGAAGGTCCATTACCGCTCCCGAACCGCGTCCGCCGCATCCTACGACTCCGACTTTCAGTTCCTTGCCGGCAACAGCCTTGTCAGGAAGTTCCGGAACATAGTACTCGCCCGGCTCTTTCAACGGTACATATTTCTTTCTTCCGCACGAAGAAAGCAGAGAAGTGCCGATGATGCCGCTGACACCAAGGGCTGCAGAATAGGTAAGGAATTCCTTTCTGCTGATTTTCTTGTCGCTCATAATTGAAAAGTTTTGTATTGTTCAGTGTTATTTTTTTCTCATAAAGTATGACTATCTTGCCGCACCGGCCACAGCCGATGCATCGACACCTTCAGGCACATCGCACACGACCCTGAATCCGATACCCTTGATATCCGAATACCACCAGATACTCTTTGGATTCTGAGGATCTGTCTTCAGCCAGGCATCGTGCTCCGTATGACTTCTTGCCGCACATCTGAGGTCTGCCGCATCATCCGTGTAGGCTCCTCCCCTGACAACATATTCCGTTCCGCTGGCAGGCCCCTTTGGATCGACCGCCCCATCATTCAACTGTGAGTACGCATCCTCCGCATACCAGTCGGAACAGTATTCCATCACATTGCCGAGCATATTCTTCAGCCCGAAAGGATTGGCCTTCACTTCCCTTGGTTCCTCGGTACGGCTCCTGCTGTTGCCTGCATATACGACATAACTGTTGATGAGAGTCGTGTCCGGCCCGAAAATGCCTCTCCAGAATCCTCTGGAAGAATATTTGCGCGGACTTCCTTCAAAGAAATACGGGGTATCCGTACCTCCTCTCGCGGCATATTCCCACTCGGCCTCCGTCGGCAGCCTGTAATGCTTGCCTGTCTTCATTGACAGCCACTGGCAGAAAGTCTCCGCCGAATAATGCGTCAGGGTAATGACAGGCCGGTCTCCCATACCCCATCCCTGGTCCGGATACCCGAACGGAGGGGTAGGGCCGCTAACTGCATCCACATCCGGCCTGGTGTTATTGGCATATATCACTTCAGGAGGAGTGCGGCCTTCAGACATTGTCTCGGCATAGAACGCCCAGAACTGATTCCATGTGACCTCTATCTCTCCCATAAAGAACGGGGACACTGTCACCTTGCGCTGAGGAGACTCATCGCTGCGACGGAAAGGCTCCTTCTCAGGACTGCCCATCATAAAAGTACCTCCGGGGACGGCCACCATATTTATAGATGCAGATGTTCCGGGTATCTTTTCAGTATAGTCGGCGAACTCCGTCACCCGGGTGGCCTCGGTGAACACCTCTCCTCCGCCTGTCTCAGGCACACCGGCAAGCTGCTCGTGCCTGTAATCAGGATCGTAATGGCCGGCATCGAGATGGCAGCTGATACACTGCAGCCCGAGCTTTTCCGCATTGTCCTCATAATGCAGGTGCGCAGTGACACCCTCATCCGTAATGCCTTCAGGGAAAAGGTTCACGTGACAGGCAGTACAGGATTCGTTATATACGATATTGACGGCATATTCAAGCTGGCTCTTGCTCTCCCAGTCTATCGTCTCGGTATCCTTTGTGACATAAGACCAGACATCCTTTATGCCCATCCTCGCCTTGGCCATAAAATAGTCAACCGACCCCTTCGGCGGTAGATGGCAGGCCGCGCACTCGGTCATAGTCCCGCTCCCGTTATTATAATGCACAGACTGCTTCCAGCTGGCATCGGAATCAGGATGGGCATGGCACATCATACACGATTCGTTTGTAGAGCTCTTGACATACAGAGAGTTCAAGATGATCATCAAAGAAAATCCCACTACCAGCCCCGCAAGACCGCCCAGCAGAAACTTCTTCCTGTTTCCCGGTTTTGACATAATCGACTAATATTGACTGTTACATAATAACACTTCCACCGGATGACATTGAATCCGGCACAAGCAATAAATCTGTCAAAATTAGGCATTTTTCAATTAAAAACCAACTTTATCTTCTGTAGATTTTTCATTTATAGAAAGATCATCCCGCAGATGCCCCCGGTCGATCTGCGGACGTATGAAGTTCTCCACTGCATAGTTCCAGAGGGAAGGCGAGCCCTCGGCTGTATGGGCATTGCGGCGCAGCACCTCTCCGAGCCTTCTGCCCCCTTCCCTCCAGGCCTTTCCATCGGTGGCCGCCTGCAGCATCAGCGGCTGGAAATTGTCAAGGGTATGAGCAAAGCGGGCCTCGGGAGAGACTCCCTCCTCGAACTCATCCCACAGTCCCCTGAACTTGACTGCAAGATCTTCCGGCAGAAGGCCGAAGAGCCTGTCTGCAGCGGCTGTCTCCCTCTCCTTCTGCGTCTTCAGTCCTTCCGCGTCGTATGCGAACGTATCTCCGGCATATATTTCCACCAGATCGTGGATAAGGACAATACTGACAACCTTCAGCAGGTCTATCTTCTCACTGGAGTACTCCGAGAGCAGAAGGGCCATCACCGCAAGGTGCCAGGCGTGTTCTGCATCGTTCTCGAGTCTCTGTCCATCGGTAAGATATGTCCGTCTTTCAATAAACTTCTCCTTGTCGATCAGCCGGCAGAAATCCACAATCTGCGAGAGCCGCCGGGATGCTTCCCCTTCCTTCTGTCCCCTGACGCCCTTCTGCATCACGTCCTCTATGATGGAGATCACCTCAAGATCAGCCGGAAGCCAGTCCACCGACCGCAGACTGTCTACGGAAAGCCAGCGAGCCGACATATGTTCCTTCAGCACCAGAGACCCGGATTCAACAGAGCAGATATAGCAGTGGAGGGTGATATGGAATGATGGATAATCATAGTCGACAGTGCACAGGAAAGAGTCAACCGACACTTCAGTATCAAGCTCTTCCATAATCTCGCGCCTGAGCGCATGAATCCTGTCCTCTCCCGGCTCGACCTTTCCTCCGGGGAACTCCCATCTGTCCTTGAACTCCCCATAGCCCCTCTGCGTCGCAAAAATCATATCTCCTGCCCTTATGACAGCTGCCACAACCTCGATACGTTTCATAGTGTCTTCCATTTCCTCCGCAAATCTAATAAAAATCGGAAATCATTCAAGAAAACATATTTTCAAAAGAAAATGCTATTTTTGCGCCCCGAAACTAACAGAGATTTGCAATGCTGAGCATAATTACACAGATGGCCGCCCTTTTCATCCTGATACTGGTCGGGTTCGGGGCAGCCAGACTGAAGATGATAGATGGCCGGTTCTCCCAGCAGCTTTCAGTCTTCGTGATCAATATCAGCAGCCCGTGCCTGATACTTGCCTCCGTGCTGGGGGATGTATCTCCGGACAAAGGGCTGATTCTCCCCGTCCTTGCCATCGGCTGCATCACTTATGCGTTTTTCGTAGCCGTGGCGATGCTGCTGTCCCGGCTGCTGTCCAAAGACAGGGATATGCAGGGGATATATGGATTTATGCTGACCTTCGGCAATGTCGGATTCATCGGCTACCCTATCGTCGCCTCGATTTTCGGGAAATATGCCATCTTCTACGCAAGCCTGCTCAACATACCGTTCACTCTCCTCGCATTCTCTCTGGGAAGGAAAATGATACAGGGAGGGCCCGGGGGACTGAAGCTCGAATGGAAGACACTGGTCAGTCCGGCAATGATAGCCTGCTATCTGTCGGTGCTCATTGTCGTGTTCGATATCAAGGGGCTTCCCGACATCATTGTAACCCCGGTGACTCTGCTCGGAAACATCACTGTCCCCGCAGCCCTGCTGATCATCGGCACATCAATGGCGCAGATGAAACTCACACAGATATTCACCGGCAGACTCGTCTGGCTGGTATCTGCCCTCAGGCTGCTTGTGCTTCCGGTCGTGATCTACTATATGACAAGACTTATGGGATTCAGCGATGACATACTTGGCATCAACACTGTACTCGCGGCAATGCCTGTCGGCACATACGGGGCGATGTTCTGTCTCCAGTACGGCAAGGACGAGACAGTGATGGTGCAGGGAATCCTCATCTCGACCCTGCTTTCCATCATAAGCATTCCCCTGATCACACAGATTCTATAAATGCAGCAGGTTTCAGAACCTCGCCGACAGGTCCTCTGCAATCCGCTCCAGCCAGACCTGGTCAGTCATATCAAAGGCTGCATAATCTATGCTGTCAATATCCAGCACCGCCACCACCCTGCCGGAAGCCATGACGGGGACCACTATCTCGCTCCGGGATTCGGAACTGCAGGCGATATGTCCGGGAAATTTCTCCACATCGGGCACTATGACCGTCTTCGCTTCTTTCCAGGCTGTTCCGCAGACTCCCCTGCCAAAACCGATCCTTGTACAGGCGACCGGCCCCTGGAACGGGCCCAGTACAAGTTCATCTCCTGACACCCTGTAGAATCCTGTCCACCAGAACCCGAATGTCATATGAAGCACCGCCGCTACATTTGACATATTGGCCGTGACATCGGTCTCTCCGGATACGATAGACCTTATCTGCCTTTCCGCGACGGCATATTTCTCTTCCTTGTCTCCCATAATCCAATCCTCAAAATCATTGTTAACGATGTGTCAGGCACCTGTCTGCCTCCTTCGGTATGCCTTGACAATGAAGAATACGGCAAGCGCAATGAAGCAGACAAGAATCACTGCCATTTCCGCTATATGGTCGAAAGGAGCCACCCAGAACTCGGTCAGAAGGCCGTTACGTGAAAAGACCTCTATAAAAGTCCAGAAAATGATGACTGTCGATATCGCCATTCTTATATTGGCTCCCCAGGACTGCAGTTTCAGCTGATACCTGAACATGAACACCGAACCTATCAGGCAGCCGACAGCTACAATCAGAGTCACAGGATGCCTGTCCCCGAGAAATACGGGGTCATAAAGGAACATCAGGGCAAGATACAGTGTCCACATCATCACGTTCAGTTCAAGGAAGGTCGTTATCGAAGTATGATGCGACATCGAGCGCGGGACGATCTCATCCCGTCTCTCTCCGAAAATGACCTTCTGCAGCCAGTTGTACGCGTGGCAGCCGGACCTTGTGTTGAACAGGTATACGACCATGAACATAACCCATATCCCGAATGTGGCAGGCATTATGAGATATTCAGGACGGGATCCGGTGAGGGATTTCAACTGTTCGACGGTCATATCGCCTGTATCGATCCCGTTGATGAGCATACTGTGTCCCACTGCGATCCCATCGAGATATTCAGCGACGGATGAAATCACACCCGTACCGGTGAGATCATACTGCACCCCGTACCTTGATGCATAGTATCCGAAAAGGAATTCCACCCAGCCGGTCCAGAAGAGAAGTCCGCCGAAAAGTCCCCACAGGGTCTGTTTCGTATCCCCCTTGACAAATACACCGGCAATCACCATCGCCAGTCCAGCCAGCCCCATCGCAAATGCGGAATAATGTAGAGCACTGATGCTCAACGTAGACTCCATCACTTTCATAAGCGCGTGCCCGAGCGGCATTGTGCAGAGCACAAGGAAGAACGATGCTATGGTCTTCCCCCAATATCTTCTGTTTTCCATGACAGCATACTTTTATGGTTCCTGCCATCCTGCACCAGGATACCTGGCAGTTCCCTTTTGACAGGACAAATATAGCATTAAATCATATCCGTTATCCCGCATTGTTCCCGAATCAGCATTGTCAACCGAATATTATCACTACATTTGCCCCCGTTTGTAAAAAGTGAGCTATGGCAAAAGAAATCTATCTTGCATCAAAGCCGAGATACGAAATCCTGGACGGACTGAGAGGAGTGGCATCCATACTGGTCATCGCATTCCATCTGTTCGAGACCTATTCCAGAGGACCGGCATACCAGATCATCAACCACGGATACCTGGCCGTGGATTTCTTCTTCGTCCTTTCCGGATTTGTAATCGGCTATGCCTACGATGACAGATGGAATGTGATGAGCGTGACCGGGTTCTTCAAACGGAGGCTTGTCCGGCTCCATCCTATGGTGGTCGCCGGAACCCTCACCGGTGCCTGCCTCTTCTTCTTTTCCTCCTGCGACATCTGGCCTGCCATCGCCGGGACTCCGCTCTGGAACTATCTTCTGTGCATTGTACTCGGGCTGCTCATGATACCGTGCTGGCCGGGGATAGACATCCGCGGCTGGAACGAGACCAACCCTCTCAACGGTCCGAACTGGTCCCTGACCTACGAATACATCGGGAATATCCTGTACGCCCTGATATTCAGGAAACTTCCTACCGCAATCCTCGCAGTTCTATGTCTGTGCAGTGCCTTCCTGACGATGAACCTCGCTCTGGGATGGGATGTCTTCGGCATATTCGATAGTGACCCGCAATACAATATAATCGGAGGCTGGAGCCTGGAGGGACCGCAGATATTCATAGGATTCACAAGGCTGCTGTATCCTTTCATCTGCGGACTGCTCATATCGAGACTGCTCCGCGGAAGGATGAGTCCTGAAAATCCGAGCGGGAGTCCGCTGCATATAAAAGGAGGCTTCTGGTGGGCCTCGCTCATACTGGCTGCTGTATTCGCCATTCCGTGCATCGGAGGCAGGCAGTGTCTTGCGGACGGGATCTATCAGGCCGTCGCCATCATAGTAATCTTCCCTGCTGTCGTGCTTATCGGAGCCGGCAGCGTCACCACCGGCGCGGTCAGTTCGAAAATATGCCGGTTCCTTGGAGAGATCTCCTATCCTCTCTATATAACACACTTCCCTCTGGTATGCATGCAGGTGGCGTGGGTCAGCCGCAACAATGACGCACCGCTGTGGATGCATATAGCCGTATCAGCCGGCGTCCTCGTTTTTGCCGTGGCGTGCGCATGGGCTTGGCTGAAACTCTATGATGGTCCTGTAAGGAAATGGCTGACAGACAAATGGCTGAAACATTCAAACAAACAATAGATCCGCAATGTACATTTCAAGATTACTTTCATACGCTGCGATATGTATCTCATTTATGCTCCTCGCCGTATCATGCAATACTGCAGGAAGCCATTACTATGACTGCCGCCGGGGCAGCGACATCGACAGGTTCATGTCACAGGACAAGGTCATTATCAGCGGACACAGAGGAGGGAACCTTCCCGGATATCCGGAGAACTGCATAGAGACGTTCGAGAAGATCCTCGACTGTATGCCGACATTCTATGAAATCGATCCGAGAATGACCAGAGACAGCGTCATAGTGCTGATGCACGATGAGACACTCGACAGGACAACGACAGGGACCGGCAGAGTCAGTGATTATACTTTCGCAGAGCTGCAGCGGTTCAATCTTGTTGACCGATGGGGCACGGTGACCCCATACAGGATCCCTGCCGTGAAGGATGTCGTCGAATGGAGCAGAGGAAAGGTGATCCTGAATTTCGACATCAAGGACGTCACACGTAACGTACTGGTCCCGTTCATCAATTCCCTCGGTGCAGAGAACTGCATCTACACCGTACGCAACGCGGAAGAAGCGCTCGAAGTATACAAAGAAGACAGCACGGCCCGGATGTCCGCCTGGATAAAGGACCTTGATCAGCTTGAAAGCTATGTGAAGGCGGGAATACCAATGGAGAACATTGCCCTGGCCTATGTCGTCTCGGATATAATGAAAGATTCAGACAGAGCGCTATACGACACATTGCACCAAATGGGCATTCCGTGCATGGTGTCGACATCACCGAGACAGGACAGAGAGGAATCCCCGCAGAAAAGGCTTCAACTGTTCAAGGAAGTGCTTGCATCCGGACCGGACATCATAGAGACGGATTTCCCTGTCGAATTTCTCCGGATACTGGAATGAGGCTTATATGTCAATGCTCTCCCCTTCCCGGGAAATGCTCCAGAACGGCACTCCGAGCGCATCCGCATACTCCTTCATCCTCCAGGCCGAGGCAAAGCCGCCGGTCGAGAAATGCATCGGGACAAAAAGACCTGTCCTGAACATATCTAAAAACTGCCTGGCACCTCTGGTATATCCGTTGCCGATACGTCCATCCACAGGAAACATCACGATATCGAAGCCATCGGCCAGTTTACGGATATCCTTCAGTTCGCCCAGAAACATCTTCTCCTCCTTGAGAGGGTCGACTTCCGCTCCTGTCTCGGTACTGCGTACAAGCCCTCCCTTGAAATCATCGGTCAGGAAACGGGCATACCAGTTGTTGAGATCACCTGCGTGGAAGACACTTATGCCTCCAGTCTCTATTATCCAGGAGACCCCGCAGTCATTGCTCCCTGCAGCAGTCACAGAGACATTGACATCCTCCCACCGGCCTCCCTTGGCCAGCCAGACATCCGCCTCCTCCGCTGCAGCCCGTCTGTGTCTGAGTATATCCTTTGAAAGGATACAGGTCATCCCGTTCCGCCTCTCCCTCCATTTGAATATCTGCCTGTTGAAATGATCCTCGTGGAAATGGCTGGAGAAGACATACATCGGCCTGTCATCCTCAAGCAGCCTGTCGAGTACGCATTCGGGGTCCTTCCAGAAATCGAACAGGAGGATACAGGCATCCGTCTCGAGGGCGAGACAGCTGTGATATATGTAGGTAAGTCTCATCTGCGGTCTTCAGCGGACAAAAATACAAAATCCTCACTGTTTACGGAAAAACACCTGCCCATCTTGGAGAAAAATATTATTTTTGCGTCTTCAATCAACACGACACTTAATTATGGAAAAGTTGGAAAAACCTGCAATCCTCGTCGTTGACATGCTCAACGATTTCGTCACAGGCGCCCTTGCCTGCGACCGCGGCAAGGCGATCGTCCCTGCAACCGCACAGCTGCTCGATGCCGCCCGTAAAGCCGGTGTACCTGTAATATTCTGCAACGATGCCCACATAGCCGGTGTCGACAGGGAGCTTAAGGTCTGGGGCGACCACGCCATAGCCGGCACCCCGGGCGCAGAAGTGATTCCCGAGCTCAAAGTCTCTGCTGCAGACTACGTAGTCCCGAAACGCCGCTACAGCGGATTCTTCCAGACCGACCTGGACATCCTGCTCAGGGAGCTCGGAGTGAAGACTGTGATAATGACAGGACTGCATACACATATGTGCGTAAGACATACTTCCGCTGATGCATTCTGCCTCGGATACGATGTAGTTGTGGCCAGGGAGGCTACAGACTCCTTTACCGAAGAGGACTTCAAGGCAGGACTTGCATATCTTAAGACCTGCTACGGAGCCGACGCCTACAGCAACGAGGAATTGATTGCAGCATTCTGACAATCTTTATTTTTCTACTAAACGGATCTCGTACAGACGGGGCCAGTTCTTGCCGGTAAGATATATCTTGCCGGTTTTTTCATCGTATGCTATCCCGTTGAGGACATCCGTCCCGGCAGTCCGCAGCCTCGATGGGAGCAGACCTGACGCATCGACCGTAGCTTCGACATTGCCGGTCTCCGGATCAATGATGAGAATCAGGTCGGAGGTATACACATTCGCCCATATCTTCCCTCCGATATACTCCAGTTCATTGAGAAGTCTCATCTGTCTTCCATCCAGCCTTACGGTAAGCCGCCGCCTGACGGAGAACTGCCCGTCCATAAAATAAAGTGTAGATGTCCCGTCGCTGGCTATCAGCTGGCTGCCATCGGTCGTAAGCCCCCAGCCTGCCCGGGGATAGGAATATGTGGAACGGTATTCGAGGGTAGCCGCATCATAGATGAAAGCGACCCTGCTGGTCCAGGTGAGCAGATACAGACTGCCATCCAGCATCACGGAACCTTCGATGAAATACTTGCTGGAAAAATCCTTCTTCACCAGTACCTTCCCTGTCGCCAGCTCGACTTTCCTGAAAGATGAATGTCCGTAAATCCCGGTGCTTTCATACAGATGCCCATCATTGAAGAAAAGCCCCTGCGTATAGGCCGAAGGGTCGTGCGGATATTCCTTGACCACCTCGACCCTGTATTCCCGGACCTTTGCCCAGGCGCAGCCCGCAGATGACAGAATCCCTATGATTCCGCACATCAGTACCGGCACTGCTGTTCTTATCAATATTAAAGACGGCATTCTTCAGACTGCTGCTATTTCTGATCCTCAGCCCTGGACTCTTTCCTGTCGGCCGCATCATCCCTGTGATGCTCCTTGCGGTATTTCATCGCGGCCTTTACGAAAGCCACGAAAATCGGCTGCGGATGTTCCGGTGTACTCTTGAGTTCAGGATGGAACTGGACCCCGATAAAGAACGGATGTGATGGCAGCTCGACTATCTCCACAAGCCCCGTCTCCGGATTTCTCCCGGATGCCTTCATCCCTGCCTGCTCCACAACGGAAAGGTAATCATTGTTGAACTCGTATCTGTGCCTGTGGCGCTCGGATATCAGCTCCTTGCCGTAGATACGGTATGCAAGGGAATCCTTGTCCAGCTTGCAGTCGTATGCTCCCAGACGCATTGTACCGCCCTTGATAGTGGTGCTCTTCTGGTCCTCCATCAGATCGATGATCGGGACAGGGGTGGCAGGATTGACCTCGGTCGAAACCGCATCCTTGAGTCCGAGCACATCCCTGGCGAACTCCACGACACACATCTGCATACCGAGACATATCCCGAAGAACGGGACATTGTGCTCCCTGGCATATTTCACGGCCACGATCTTGCCTTCAAGCCCCCTCTCACCGAAACCAGGGGCGACAAGCACGGCATCCATTTTCCCGAGCTTCTCCTCCACGTTGCCTTCATTGAGGAACTCGCTGTGGACAGTATGGACATTGACCTTGCATTCATTTGCCGCTCCTGCGTGAACGAATGACTCGAGTATGGACTTGTACGCATCCTGCAGCTCCACATATTTGCCCACAAGGGCGATGTCAGTCTCGGACTTCGGATTGAAGAGCTTCTCCAGGAAGGCGTTCCATTTCGTCAGATCCGGCTCCGGGAGGCTGTCCATCTTGAAATGCTGGAGGACCATCACATCAAGCTTCTCTTTCGCCATATTGAGCGGCACCATATATATGGATGGCGCATCTATCGACTGGATGACGTGTCCCGGCTTCACATTGCAGAAAAGGGCGACCTTCTTCCGTATCTCCGGAGTCAGAGGCTGCTCTGTCCTGCATACGATGATGTCCGGCTGGACTCCGCTCTGCTGGAGCATCTGGACAGAGTGCTGGGTAGGCTTCGTCTTCAGCTCCTTGGCCGCACGGAGATATGGGACAAGGGTGAGATGAATGGTCACACAGTCCTCCTCGGGAAGCTCCCACTGGAGCTGGCGCACCGCTTCGATGAACGGCTGCGACTCCATATCACCCACAGTTCCTCCGATTTCAGTGATGACTACATCGTACTTTCCGCTCTTGCCCAGCAGAAGCATCCTTCTCTTTATCTCATCGGTGATATGCGGGACAATCTGCACAGTCTTGCCAAGATACGCGCCTTCTCTCTCGCGGCTTATCACTGTATGATATATCTTTCCCGTCGTGACATTGTTCGCCTTTGATGTGTGTATTCCGAGGAATCTCTCATAATGCCCCAGGTCAAGGTCGGTCTCCGCACCATCCTCCGTGACATAGCACTCCCCGTGCTCATACGGGTTCAATGTTCCCGGATCGATATTGATATAAGGGTCGAATTTCTGGATTGTCACCCTGAGGCCCCTGGCCTGCAGAAGTTTGGCAAGAGATGCCGATATGATGCCTTTCCCCAGCGAGGAGGCTACACCACCTGAAACGAAAACATACTTTGTGTTCATACAATGATTTTACCGTTAACAGGGGTACAAAAGTAGTGAAAAAAAATGATTTGAAAAATATTTATTACCTTTGCGGGGTAATTGTGAAACTGACAACCGAACCGCAATGCACACATATATATTGATGATGATCGCGATGGCACTGCTTGCCATAGTAGTGTATATCGCCCTTTTCCACTTCAAGGCAGGATACGGCTATCTGTCATCCTCCAACTGGGGGCCGAAGATCAACAACAGACTGGCATGGGTGCTGATGGAGGCGCCAGCCTTCTGCTTCCTGCTGTTCTACACCATCAGGTTCGGTCTTTCCGGTACAGACACAGGCAATGACAGGACCGTCCTCTATGCAATGGCAGGGCTTTTCCTCATACATTATTTCCAGAGAGCCTTCATCTTCCCCCTTCTGATGAGAGGGAAGGGCACGATGCCGGTAGCCATAATGGCTATGGGTATGGTGTTCAACACATTGAATTCCTATTTCATAGGGGCGTGGCTGTACAGGTTCGCACCGGCCGGAATGTACACCTCTGACTGGTTCACCTCGATCCAGTTTATTGCCGGGACCCTGATATTCCTCACCGGAATGCTGATAAACATGGATTCGGATTCTGTCATCAGGCATCTCCGCAAGCCTGGAGACACAAGACACTATATCCCGAAAAAACATCTCTACAAATATGTCACTTCGGCCAATTATTTCGGAGAAGTTACGGAATGGGTCGGATATGCCATCCTCACCTGGTCTCCGGCAGGACTGCTGTTCGCCATCTGGACATTCGCCAACCTCGCTCCTCGTGCAAAGGCTCTGACAGAGAAGTATGAAGAAGAATTCGGGGATGAATACAAGGAACTGCACAAGAAGCATCTGATACCATTCATCTGGTAGGGAACAAGATTACAGACCTCAAATGAGCGAATTATTTACACCTTACAGGATAGGCCCGCTTGAAATACGCAACAGGACCATACGCTCGGCGGCATTCGAAGGAATGTGCGAGCATAATTCCCCTTCACAGGAACTTTTTGACTATCATACTGCAGTCGCCAGAGGCGGCATAGGGATGACAACAGTGGCATACGCAGCCGTATGCAGGAGCGGCCTGTCTTTCGAAAGGCAGCTGTGGATGCGTCCAGAGATTGTTCCCGAGCTCAGAAAGCTCACCGATGCCATCCACGCCGAGGGCGCGAAAGCATCTATCCAGCTCGGACATTGCGGCAATATGTCACACAGAAAGATATGCGGATGCATGCCGTACGGGGCCAGCCGTGGATTCAACCTCTACTCCCCCACCTTCGTCCACAAGATGAACCACAGGGAGATCGATGAAGTGGTGGAAGCCTACGGCAAGGCTGTGGAACTGGCAATTGAAGCTGGTTTCGATGCAGTGGAGATCCACGCCGGGCACGGCTACCTGATATCCCAGTTCCTCTCACCGTACACCAACCACCGGAGAGATGAATACGGAGGGTCGCTGGACAACAGGATGAGGTTTATGCGCAGATGTATGAAGGCCGTGGTCAAGGCAGCGCGCGGACGTATCGCCATTTTCGTCAAAATGAACACGAGAGACGGCTTCAAGGGAGGGATGGAAGTCGAGGACTCCATCAAGGTGGCCAGGGAGCTGCAGAAATGCGGGGCGGATGCCCTTGTATTGAGCGGAGGCTTCGTCAGCAGGGCCCCTATGTACGTAATGAGAGGACAGTTTCCGGTACGGTCGATAGTGCACTATATGCCATGGAGCCAGTGGTGGCTCAAGGCCGGAGTGATCCTCGGTGGAAAGATCGTCTCTCCTACTGTCCCGTTCAAGAAGCTTTTCTTCCTCGAAGATGCCCTTATGTTCAGGGCTGCCCTGCCTGACATGCCTCTGGTCTATGTCGGTGGCGTCACGACAAGAAAAGATGCCGACAAGGTGATAGACAGCGGATTCCAGATGCTCCAGATGGGGCGTGCCGTACTCGAGGACACGGACTTCGTCAACAAGATGAAGGCGGATGAAAACCACTGCAGCGAGTGCGAGCACAGCAATTTCTGTATCGGCAGGATGTATTCCCTGTCGATGGCCTGCCACAAGACATGCAAGGACATAACCCCGGCTCTGGAAAAGAATGTACAGAAGATAAACAGACAGAACGACAGGCTGGAACGTCGTCTGGGCTACAAATAGAAGACTCCGGAAAGGGGATGTCTCCAGACGGGGATGGATTACAGGACCAGGTTATCCTACGATATACCTGGCCTTGTCGCGTACAAGAACGTGTATGAACCATACTATCAGCCAGGACACCCCGAATGCGACTACAGCCGCAGCAGGAATCTGCATCCATACAGGGATATCCAGAGCCCTCATCAATGCCACCGATGGCCCGGTGAAGAAATAATGGACCATATATACCCCGAATCCGCACAACGTCAGATTGGCAAGGAGTCTCTGGACAGTCTTTGACCTGACATTCACTTTCTTGCACAGAAGGAAGACAGGAATGGTCATAAGGACGACATTAGGGGAACAGTAGTACAGGAAAAGCTCATACTGTTCCGCGGTGTACTCCGGCAGAGAAGTGATATGCCTTACTCCGAAGAAAGTCCCGGCATATCCGACAAGGAACATCGGTATGCCGAATGCCAGTATCCGTCCCGGAGACCAGTCGTGATGGCGGAGATAGTGTCCCAGCAGCAGGTAGCCGCTGAAACCCGCAAAATTGTACAGCATATAGAACTCGTTCCAGGAACAGGCTCCCCATATATATCCGCTGAGATATTCTCTTATAAACGGCACGAAGAGAGTGACTGCCCAGATGGACAGGAAAAGAAGTTTCGCCTTTTCAGATGCCTTCTCCACCCACGCGGAAAATACCGGCATAAACAGATAAAGTCCTATCAGCAGGTAGATATACCACATATGTACGGCGAAGTCTGAGAAATTCAACGGAATGGCGGCAATGTTCATAACTGCCGTAGACAGATCCTGAACCCCGGAAAGGTCGCTGACATACGGAAAGAAGACCATAAGGACATCCGGACCGGCCCCGAAGAGCCCCAGCAGCCAGGGAAAGAGATTGTACAGCACCGACCAGATCAGGAAAGGCCAGAAGACGCGCCCTATCCGCTTCCTGTAGAACGGCCCAGCCTCGCCCCTGACAGGAAGGAGAAGAGCTCCGGTTATCATCACGAACAGCGGGACACAAGGCCGGAGAGCCGCGCCCCACGCTGCGCCCCAGAACCTGATCTGCTCCAGCTGGCCGGCGGAATCGCCGCTGTAGAAATTGAACGGGTCGGTACAATGGCAGCATACAACTGCGAACATTGCGACAAAACGGGTTACATCCAGCCAGACTATCCGGCCCTTTTCACGTGTCGGAGCCCCTTCCATCATAGTACAATTATTGTGACTCGATTGATTACATTCGATTACATTGTCTTACCCTGCACTGTCCTGCGCAGCTGTTTTATCAGGAACTTCGCGAAATCATTTCCGAGTTCCTCGAAACCATCCCCCTGCAGATTGGAGAAACAGCCGAACACGCCGCCATCCCCGGATCCGTATGCGGTGCCCGCAGTTTCTCCGGTATCGTTATCCGTAAGACAGAAATTGACACTGTAGACTCCGTCGATGTTCATCATTGCAGGTATGACTTTCAGTGTATATCTGCAAGGAGAGCCCGAGAAACGGAAAACGATATCTCCCGGTATCTTCGCATGGTATCTGTTCAGTCCGGCTATGAAACGCCTCTTTATAAAGACCTCGAAATCATCCCAGTTCTCATAATCCTCATCGACCCTTCCTCCTGACTTGAAATCGTCAAGTGTCATCCCGTCAATAACCACGCTGCTGAAATCGAACACGACCTCGACCTGGCTCTGGCCGAGAAGGACGCCGAAGGAACCGGTCTTCAGATCGACCGCCCGTACCGACACGGCAGCCATCAGCGCCATACAAATCATTACAAATCTTCTCATGACTTCAATTCACTATTGCTATTGTCTATCCTGATTTCCAGTAGACTCACCTGCGTACGATATCAAAACCGAGACTGATAATGAGCTTCAGTGTACCTGTGGCCGTATCGCGGTCATATGCCTTCTCGCTCTCAGGCAGTTCATCATACGGGACCAGACAAGGATGCTGCCTGAGGGCATCATTCCGTTCAGGTCCGTATGTCCAGCCGTCATTGATCCTGTTCCGTGCCCATACTTCGTGTACATTCCTGGCCATTGTCTCGGCAAGGGCCTGGAGCTCTTCCGGAAGTATGACACTTCCGGTATCAGCAGGTGATGGTCTGTAGTCTTTCATTGTTCAGAGTGTATTTTTGCGTTGTTTTCAAGTATATAGAGGCTGCTGCCTGAATATTCAGGATAGACTGCGGCCCTGTCTCCATAGACTTTCATTCTGTATGACTTTTCTCCCGGAGGGAACAGAAACCGCTCAGTTATCCGTGCTTCGGGATAATTCACAAGGAAGACACCGTCCACGGTCATCACATAGAGATATCCATTCCGTTTCAGAAACCCTGCAGCCTCTATTCCGCTGTCAAACCGTATCTGATATGCCTTGCCGTTCACATTGTTCCGGATCAGGACAGTCGGGACACCTTCCATCGCAGCAAGACAGACCGTTCCATCAGATTTTGCAGCCAGATACATATAACCGGCGTTGTCTTCGGAAATACGCATTCCCCCACTGTCATCGATCCCGTAGAATCTGCTGTGTCCTTCCTCATCGACTGTATTGACCGTCATATTATATTCGTCAACGAATATCCTTCTTGCCGTGCATAGTGTCTTTCCTTCGATAGTGTCCAGAAGAAGCATACTGTCATATCCTGTATCGAGGACAAGGTATCTTCCATTTTCCGAAATCCACATCTCATCACAATCGGAAAGATGCCCGGCTGAAAATGACATAATATGCTCCATCTCCTTCATTCCTGCCCGGTACCGGCCGATATGGTAGCTGCCATCTTTCCAGTATGACAGCAGAAGCGCCTCCCCATCCTTCCGCAACGCCGCTCCATACGGCATAAACCCGGTCTTAAGGAATTCAGTCCTGCCGTTTCGGTATATCACGGCCCCGTTATGCACGATATAGGCAGCTGTCTTTCCTTCCCTGTCCATAACAGCACATCTCCCGAATGCCTCTATATCGGCATCCGGGACAACAATGGTTTTGCGCATTGCAGCCATATCGACAATCACCCCGTAAGGATCCGAATCGAATGCATTGTCACTCCCGTAGCAGTAGATCAGCTTCGACCCTGCCTCATCCATTGCAAGACTGTTTATTCCCCTTTCTGTCACAGGAAAGCAGCAGTTCCCCGCATTCCCGATCCGCAACAGCCTTGAAGCCGTGTTGACCGGACTGTCCCCTGTCTTGACAAATGACTGAAGCAGGATGCCGCCCAATGATCTGCCGGCTGCAAAAAAGACGGCCTCGCCGAAGATCCGCGATGGATCCGGAATATGGAACGAATATACCGCAGACTTGTTCTCACAGTCGAATTTTACGATTTTACTGTCTCTTCCGGTCGATAAGACAAAATTCCCATCCGCCGACATCCAGTATTTCGAACTGTTGCCTCCAAGTGCATTGAAATGCAGCATATACGGGACAAATTCCCCTGTCTCCGGATTTCCCAGGACCATTGCATCATCGTAATTGAACACGATTCTGTCACCTTTCTCTGAAACGGCAAGAGACAACTGTCTGCCGGATCTTCCTGAATGGCTGAAGCGGAAACTCCTATCCTCCAGCGTATCGATCCGCAGACGGCTGATCACTGTGGTCATCCGTGCATTGTCTTTCCCATCTTCTGTATCCTGCACAGCGATAATGAATGCATAATTCCCGTCTCCGGAAATGCCGGCCAGAGAGATATCGGCATCATCGGCGGCACGAGGCCGGACGGTGACCATATCCTTCCCTGTCCGGAAGACATAAATGACAGTCTTTCTTTCCCTGCCATACTGTATCACTGCCGTCTCGGATGTATCCGCAGCATAGAATTCGCGTATCAGGGAGTCATCAAGACTATACGCGAACATAGTCTCGCCGGATTTTATGTCTATCCATTCAATCGACTTCTCCTTGACTGCAAGACAGGCTTTCATATCGCCTGAGACCTTATAGCGTTTCACTCCGGACGCCACGGTACGGACTGTCCTGCCGGTATTGATCTCTACAATCCGGACTCTCCCATCTTGAAGCGATACTCCATATGCAAGAGAATCATCAATATAATCTATCTTCGGACCTGAAGGCACCGATCTCATTATGTCGTCACTTACATCCCTCCAGCCTGATATGTCAGCAAGATACGCTTTGCCATAAGCTTCCTCGAAGAGTTTCCTTATAACTGTTCCGGGAGCATAGGAACCGGCAGAATTAACTGTCAGGCTATATGCGCTGTCTGATGGCAGCTTCTTCTCTTTCATAGTGTTGGCAAGACGCATTTCGAAATCCAGCAGATTATCAAAATACGGTCCGGCCTCCGGTCCGTATTTTCTCCGGGCGAGAGAATAGTCCGCAGCCAGTTCGCTTGAAAGATGAGCTGAAAGCTTGCGGGAAATGAAGCTGAAATCCCCGAAAAGTTTCCTGCAGTCGGAGCTCAGGCAAGGCAGTTCATATAGCGGATGCCTGCTGCCGGATACGGACATATCACTGTAATAGAAATCATACAGCCTGTCTTTTAACGAATCCAGATACTCTTCGGAAAACAGGGAAAGATCCCGGATGATGTCTCTGATTCCATTATGGTAGAAACGCACGAGCCTTCCGTCAAGATCCATTTCCGTGAACAGGAATGACAGTTCATCATACAGTCTGGACCATATGATAAAAGGGATCCGCCTTTCCTGACCCGGAATATCCGGGATCGAATTGACTGATTCCCTGACCAGTCTCTCCCAATATCTTCCGTCACCCGCGGCGAATCTGACCATCTCGCTGTCAGCGATACCGAGCCTGACAAGACTCAGGGCTCCGAGACTGATTCTTATCAATTCTGCGTCAAAGTGCAGTCCCGATACTATGAAAGACAGATACCTGTCAAGAAGTGTCCTGATATCCGAACAACTGCCATCGATCTCCAGTTCCGAATATGATGGTATCCTTGACAGTATCCTCACCAGCAGAGACAGGAACAGAGGTGTCCTTTCAGATTTTTCAAGAATCCGTCCGACAGCCTTCTCCTGTGCTTCCGTAAGCCTCCGTCCGTTCCTCTTCAGTACGGCAGATACCATATTTCCGGCCTTGTCAATCTCCAGGGCTCCCAGAGCGAGTCTTTTCTGGAATTTCGGAGACGAAGCCACTTCTGCATACTGAGGGTCATCCGAAACGGAACAAATGACATAGACCGCTTCCGGCAGCCTGTCCGGCAACCAGTGAAGTCCTGCAATCCCATCATCCGGATCAAGCTGGTCGAGGGCATCCACTATTATGAACAGCGGGCGTTCCACATCAAGGGAGGCAAGTTTTCTGTTAAGCAGCCAATGTGTCGGATCAGTCCGGATGCTGTCAGGATATATGGCGGCAAGTTTCTCATAGAGATACCTCAATATATTGTCTCCTGAAGAAGAGAACGCCGACGTACCGGAAAAGACCGGGATAGAGTCGCAGTCCATTCCGGAGAGCATTGCCGCTACATTTGCCAGAAAACCGCTTTTCCCTGTACCGCTTTTCCCGCATACCAGCATAGAACAACCGCTTTCAGCAGTCAGCAGGCTTCTGAAGACTGTGGAAATCTCCTCATCCCGACCGATAAAACACGCAGAACTTGCCTGGATGAACGTCCGGATCCGTTCCGCCTCCGACTCCACATCGGATATCTTTTCCCATGATTCCATCTCTGCTGCAATCACCTTCTTCAGTCTGTCAGATATGTTCCTGGCAAATATGTCCGGATAGGTACTGCCGATATAGTCACAATACTTTATCCCTGCATCATATCTGAGCTCCGGGGACGTGGCCTTATACAGTTCCCTTTCCAGATGACTGTGTCTCGCCTTTGCGAAACTGTCATTGCCGATATCATCGAATACGGACATAAGATCTTCCGGTATATCGGAAAGCCTTCTTCTGTAAATTATTATATGCTCCCTGGAATCCCCTGCCGACAGTGCGCCTGTCTGTATCTCCTGTTCGGTTGCAGAAGATATCAGGGATTCAAATGAATCTTCGGGATGTCCAAGGACAAAATCCCTTATCAACTGCCTCAGAGGTTCCGCGACATCCTTTTCATAAATATCAGACGCCTCATATTTTCCTCTTCTTGGCTGAAGCACGTATACAGCTTCAGGAAGTTCATTCTCATCTTTCCTGTACCATTCTTCCAGCAGTCCGGCCTGCCGGACAGAGGCATAATGATACAATTTTCCGTACAAGGAGGCCGGGAGCGACTCGGGAAGCGGTATCCAGCCGTATCTGTCACCCATCAATACCAGGAAATTCGGCTTCGGCGACACCCTCTGGCACCGTTTCAGTTCAGACAGGCATATATGCATTGTCTTCTGGTCCAAGCCGGACTCTGAACTGATGCCCCACCTGAGATCCACCGCCTCGAATTCCCAACCGTGACTGTTGCAGAATTCCTTTATTTCAGGAAATACGGTTGACTGGAGGATATCCCGTTCCAGTCTCATATCATTGAATGTCGAACTGACAAACAGACGGATATATTTTTCTCTTGTCATAGGCTATTCCTTTCTATCGGCATCTACCAGGTCAATAATCTTATATATGGCATTGACGAGGATCCTGTCGTAATCCCTGGCATCAGAATCAACGGAATCCAATAAGTCGTAATCGCAAATATTGGGATGCATACGCAATTCACTCTCCTTGGCTTTCTTTTTCCTGCTGTCAAATTCCGATCTCACGCTCTTTATGATATCCGGAGCCGTCGTTTCTCCGTTTATCACCCGGTTCATTTCCTGCAGTTCGACAAATGTCTGCCTGTCACATGGAAGATATCCGAGAAGCAGCTGCTGCACATTCCACCTGTTGTGTTCGCATCTTGCAATGGAGACATTGTCATTCAGAACTTTCTGTATGGTCTCTACAGTTTCTGACCTGTCGGTTTCCAGTCTGTGAAGGATGTCCTCAGCACACATAAAGCCTGCCTTCCCCGGCATAGCGCATCTGATCTTCACCCAGATGGAATCAGCGAAGAACCTGTTCGACCATTTCTTGTCGACAAACAGCCTCTTCCAGGATTGCTTCACCATAACATATCCCTCATCTTTCTCATCCGACATACTTGCAGGCCATTTATAGATACTGTTTTTCTGACTGATATCATACGCGCAGTTGACCAGCAAAGCCTTGAGATACAGGGTCCTGTCCGCCATATATTCGCCATACAGCATTCCGAACGGACGTAATTTATTATAACTCAAATTTTTTCGTTTCGAGTCGGCAAGGTTGGATATAATATCGGATGCTTCTCTCTGGTACACCCATATCTCCTGCAGGTTCAAGCTCTTGTAGACTTCGACAGGCATATACAGGGCGGCAGCTACCGCCTGGTGAGTATGGACAAGGCATATTGCAATCGTCACCCTGGCCCCATCCTCTGCAACTGCCTGCCTGAGCCAGTCCCTTACTCCATTCGATTCAAGTTCTCCCTTGATGAACTCTATCTCCACATCGATGAAATTCCGGCCGTCAGCGCTCAAATGTCCCCATTTGCAGTCATGGCGCTCCATCGGATCTGTCCAGCAGAGCTGCCCGGCAGTCGGATCATTCGCATCAAAATAGCGATGCCGGGCAAGTTCGAAGAGTACAGGATATCGGCCCTTGAAAAAATCCATCTCCTTGTCGGCATTGGTATCAATAAAGGAAATCCTCGTCATGTGTCTCCGCCCGTTCGGATAATGCGCCTGATGCAGGGCCTGAATTCCCATAGACACCCCCATCTTGGACATCCCTACCACTATGAAATGTACAAAGTTGTCCGAATCCTCTCCTATCCCCGTCCCGTCAAGAGGCGTATACTTTATATGTCTGCCCCCATCGGTATCCGCAGCACAGTCAACCATAACCTTCCTGGCCCACGACTCATATCTGTTGAACGGGATGAATACCAGATTCCGGCTGATGACCTCCGAGATATCGGAAAACTGGAAAATGGAATAAGTGGTCTGATATTCGAACATGACCTTGCACACCTTCCTTCTTTCATAATTTTCCTTGTCGGAAGCGGATCTCTTTCTGTCAAGTTCCTCGGCGACTATGTTGACACATCTCATATTGAGTGCATCGTGGAAAGTCTCCCCTCCATTTTCGGAAGCCGATTCTCCGAGAATGTATATTTCAGTGGCACGGTAAGGATCAAGTCGTCTTATCTCTTCAAGGGAATCCCTCAGCCCCCTGTATATTATCACCTTCTTCATCATTTCTTCAGGCAGCGACGAGGAAAGGGTTTCCCTTACGCTCCTCGCATCCTGACAGGTATGAAGGATGATATATCTGTTGTTACTCTCACAACGGTAGTTGATTTCTCCTTTACGTCGCGAAGACAGAAGATTCCTTATCACCGATGCCGCTATTTCACCTGCACCTATCACTATGGCGTAATTGCCGGGAATCCGCCTGTATCTGACTTCTCCATCCAGCCACATCCCTTTCCTCTTGTCGAACCAGTTGACCAGAGTCGAGACCAGCAGGCCGTTCAGCAAGATTATTCCGGACACGGCTATCAGCGCGCTCCAGCCTTTCCCCGACCTGCTTGGCGCCATATTCTGATTGCCCGGATCGACAAAATGGGAATAAATGCTCCAGAACAGATCCGGCTTCTCTTCCTTAATGGAATCCGGAAGTCTTTCCGCCGTATCAGCCGCCACGAGGAGGTTCACCGGTGAATAAGCCCCGTACTTCCCTTCCCAGAGCCGGAAACACATATTGATAGCGAGCGGGGTGAACAGGACAAATATCACGACCTTGATCAGAAAATGTCCGTTGACCAGCATCCAGTCTCGCCAGATCGGACGGCAAAGCCATTTTATAAGATATATGCTGCAATAAACCAACGAGAGAACGCCGGCTATGTCATATACATACACCTTGATATCCGGAAATGCAAAGATGATGACATAACTTAAGATACCGGCCGTCAGCAGGACGATATCAGCCGCTTTCCATATTGCCTTCAAGACTGCCTTTAAAGCCCTCCTACATCTTGATGTATCAGTCCTTTCGATATTTCTCATCGGGTTAATCACTATTTTACAAAGATATTGAAAATAGAGAATTTTTCCGTCAATTTTTTCGGAAGATATTTTCATACAATACCGGGAAATGCATCGACATAACTCTGCATTGTCATTCCGAGCAGTAATACATTGTCATTCTGAGCAGCAATACATTGTCATTCTGAGCAAAGCGAAGAATCTGGAACAGAGGGTCTTCACTGTCGTTCCGAGCGTCAGCGAGGAATCTGTTCCAAAGGCCGTCCGAAACTGCATCACTTGATATGTAGCCTGTGCGCAGAGACGTCGACCTAGCCGCATCTCTGCGCATAAAACAACACTTCTCCACGAAGGTATTTGTTCCTCGACTTTTTCCTTTCGTCTATACATACGGAGGCGGCATCCAGCATAGCAGAGGCCGATGGAGGACGGGAGATATGCACCGTTGACCCTTGATATACACTCCCAGTGGCATCATCGGGGAGCATATCTCCATAAAAATGTCGAGATATGCGCGGCCGATCCTCGATATATGCTTTCTACGGCATCATCCCAGAGCATATCTCCTTTGGATTCCCCAGCGGCTGTCCGATTTGCGGACCGCGAACAAGCTAAATTTGTATCTTGTTGAAATATAACCTATTACAAAAAATCGGTTGTTCGTGGTCCCCTCAAAAAAGTAGGGACCGCGAACAAGGTTATTTTGCATTGTATT
>JADIMI010000005.1 GCA_017694845.1 Candidatus Cryptobacteroides intestinavium | reverse complement strand
GGATGGGAAAGAAGGCATCTGCATCGCCTTCTACAGTTACAAGGACATTCTGAAACTGGAGAAGTTCATGCAGGGGAAACCGGTAGCGGAGCAGGAGATCGGCAAACAGCTCCTGCAGGAGACTGTAGCGTACGCCGAATCCAACCAATGCCGCAGAAAGCTGCTGCTCAACTATTTCGGAGAGAACTACGACAAGGACAACTGCGGGGCCTGCGACAACTGTCTGCATCCGAAGAAACAGTTCGACGGACAAGAGGAGATGTGCCTCGTGATCGAACTCATACAGTCTGTCCCGGAACATTTCAAGATGGAGCATCTGGCCAACATCCTTTCCGGAACAACGAACGCCCTCATCAAGTCATACAACCACGACCGGCTGGAACTGTTCGGCGCAGGGTCAGACCATACCGTGAAGTTCTGGTGCGCCGTCATCCACCAGGGACTGATACTGCATCTCCTGGACAAGGAGATCGAATCATACGGACTGATTTCCGTCACGGAGAAAGGTCTCGAGTTCTTCAACAGTCCATATCCCCTGATGCTCACCGAGGAGAGGGAATTCGTGGAAGGAGAGGACGATGATGATGACACATACGGAGCAGCGGCGAACCGCGGAGGAGGCGGAGGCGACACGATGCTGCTGTCTATGCTGAAGGACCTGCGCAAGTCGGTCGCGAAACGGCTCGGGCTGCAGCAGTGGGTGGTGTTCAGCGATGCATCCCTGGAAGACATGTCCATTATGTACCCCGTCACATACGATGAACTGAAGAACTGCCAGGGAGTCGGCGAAGGCAAGGCGCACAAGTTCGGCAGGGAATTCATTGAACTTATCGGGAAATATGTCCAGGAGAACGAGATAGACAGGCCGGATGACTTCATCGTAAAGTCCACGGTCAACAAGTCGGCCAACAAGGTCTTCATCATCCAGAACATTGACAGGAAGCTCTCGCTGGATGACATCGCGGATGCCAGGAGCCTCGATATGGAGGAACTGCTCGATGAGATAGAGGCGATAGTCTACTCCGGCACGAAGCTCGACATAGACTACTATATACAGGAGAATATCGATGACGACACCGTACAGGACATCTATGACTACTTCAAGGAAGACGCCGAGTCGGATTCTCTGCAGGACGCGATGGAGGAGCTCGGGCCTGACTACGACGAAAGGGATGTAAGGCTTGTCAGGATCAAATTCCTGTGCGAAGTGGCTAACTGATCGGCAGCGGGACCGGCCTGCGGTGTTCGAAATGAGTCAGGTATCTGAATCCGAGAGACCTGACCAATTCAGCATAATACGGGAAGTCGGCCCCGGGACGTCCCGGATCGTGAGAATCCGAGCCGAGGCTGATGAACTCTCCGCCCAATTCCTTGAATCTCAGCAGTATGTTCCTGTCGAGGACAGGCGTCCGGCCGTTATAGTCAATGTATGTCTTGGTATTGATCTCTATGGCCTTGCCTTCGTGCGCGAGATATTCAAGCATCGGGTCGAGGATATCGCTGAAATCGCTGTATAATATGCTTGTCTGGGGATAAGGGGCATAGCGTGCGACATAGTCATAGTGCCCCATTATGTCGAAGTCGCCCAGCCACACCATCTCTTCATAGATCGTCTCAAGATAATGTCCGTATGCCTGCCTCCAGTCCTTGCCGGAATAGTATCCTCCGTAGAAAGGGTCGGTGTCATCGATATAATGCACTGAAGCTATGACCTCATCGAAGTTCCATAAAGCCAGATGCCGCCTGATCTGCTCCCGACATTCCCGGTACAGCCCGATTTCGATGCCCTTGAATATTCCGATGCCGGGCAGCCGCTCCGAGACAGCATCTATTTCGGCCTGCTGCGCAGCCACATCGAACTGTTCTTTCACAAGATGCTCATATTCCGCCTTCATCGGCGGCACGTGAAAGTCACAATGGTCGGTGAAGCACAGACCCGCCAGCCCTGCCGCCTTCGCCGAAGCCGCCGACCGCTCCACCGTAGTCCGCGATCCGTCAAATGAGAACTGGCTATGATTATGGTTGTCGTAAAGAATCATATCAACATCAAAATTGCCGCGAAAATACTAAAATTTTCCTATTTTTGCAGATTGTACATATAATTGGGAAAGATATGATTACTTTAGGATTCAGAAACAAATTCGGTGGCTGGCTGAGGTCTATCACAGCCATTGTGCTCGGTATAATAATGGTCAGCAACCCCGGGACATCGCTGCTGATCGTGGTGAAGGTCCTTGCCGCTTTCCTTATTGCATCCGGCATTGTATCCCTTGTATACGGCATCATTAACAGGCAGCGCGGGGCACTGGCGCTGATGGTGACCAATGCGGTGGTGGACATAGCCATCGGCGTCATTCTGTTCATCTTCCCAAAGGAGGTCGCCAGCTTCATGCTCATCCTCATCGGCATTCTCGTCCTGATATTCGGGATTATGCAGATCATCGTGCTCATCAGCGCATCCAAAGTGGTGAACAACGGTATTTTCATATATATCATGCCCGCCCTGTGCATAATCGGAGGAGCCCTGCTGCTTTTCCGCCCGTTCAGCTCGATAAGCGCCCTCGTACTTCTGGCCGGCATAGCAGTACTGATCTACGGAGTGTCAGAGTTCATTGCCACCTGGAGGATAAACAGGGCGATGAAAGCATACGAGACCGCTGCCAATGACAATTCAGGGCAGACCGGGAATGATATGTCGGAGGCTAAAGACGTAGACTACGAAAAGGTCGAGGACGACAAATGATCCCGAGGGCCACAGTAGACAGGATACTGGACGCGACACAGATCGTGGATGTGGTCGGCGACTTCGTCACATTGAAACGGAGGGGCGCCAATTATGTCGCGTGCTGTCCTTTCCACAACGAGAAGACCCCCTCTTTCTATGTCTCGCCAGCAAAAGGGATATATAAATGCTTCGGATGCGGCAAGGCCGGCTCTGCCGTGAGCTTCATTATGGAGCACGAGAGCCTCTCCTACTCTGACGCCCTTAAGTATCTGGCCAGAAAATATCATATCGAGGTGATCGAGAAAGAGGAGACCGCCGAGGAACTGGCTCTGAAGCAGAGGAGCGAAAGCCTGATGCTTGTATCAGATTTCGCGGGAAAATTCTTCAGGGACCAGCTCAGGACCGTCGAAGGCAGGAGCCTTGGATATGCATATTTCAGGTCACGCGGACTGGAGGACAGGACAATCGAGAAATTCGGGCTCGGCTGGGCACCGGCCGGAAGGGACATCTTCTCAAAGGCGGCGAGGGAAGCCGGGTACAAGGAAGAGTTCCTTATAGATACCGGATTGAGCATCAGGAGAAAAGACGGTTCTCTGGCTGACAGGTTCTACGAACGGGCCATGTTCCCCATACATTCCGTCAGCGGCAGGATCATAGCCTTCGGAGGAAGGACGCTCAAGTCCGACAAGACCATCGCCAAATACGTCAACTCCCCCGAGACGGAGATATATGTAAAAAGCCGGTCGCTCTACGGCATCTATTTCGCCAAGAACGAGATATCCAGGCAGAACAGATGCTATCTCGTGGAGGGATATCTGGATGTGATATCGATGCACCAGCTCGGAATCACAAATGTGGTCGCTTCCAGCGGCACATCCCTCACTGTCGAGCAGATCCGGCTCATACACAAGTTCACGGACAACGTGACGATCATATATGACGGCGATTCGGCAGGGATACACGCCGCGCTGCGCGGCATAGGGATGGTCCTGAAGGAAGGGCTCAATGTCAAGGTGGTGCTGCTTCCTGATGGAGATGACCCAGACTCGTTCTCACGCAAGCATACCCTGGACGAGGTGACCGATTTCATAGGGCGCCACGAGCAGGACTTCATAGGGTTCAAGACTGACCTGCTGCTCGGGGAGGCGGGGAACGACCCGCTGAAGAAGGCGGACCTGATCAATGACATCGCCGACACCATAGCACAGATTCCCGACCCTGTGAAAAGGTCGGTATATGTGGAAAGCTGCAGCACCAGGTTCAACATCGACCCGGGGATCCTTTCCGGAAGGATCAACCGGACAAGAGGAGAGATGCTGCTGGAGGATCGCAAGAGGGAGGAAAGGGAGAAGAGACAGAGGCAGACGGCAGACGTGACTAATGCGGCGGATAGCCGGGAGTCAGACCAGAGTGAAAGCCAGGCCACAATGACTGCGGGGGATGCTCCTGCAGTGACACCTGTGAGCCCGCTGATGAACGATCCGTTCCTGGCTCCGAGCGAACGCGAGCTGCTGGGCTTCATCCTTAACAACGGAGAGGACACGCTGAATTTCGAGACCGACTCAGAGCTGTACACACAGGAGCCGATGACAGTGGCTGATTTCATAGACTGTTCGCTCCGGGATGACAACGAAGTATTCAGCAACGACATATACAGAAAGGTCTATGACATATACTTCGAGCTCTATGAAGAGGGGCTCAGCCAGGACCAGATATCAAGGAGGCTGATGGACAGCCAGGAACGGGATGTCGCGGAAATCTCGGTAGACCTGATCGTGCCGAAGTACGACCTCACCGTGCAGAACTATATCAACTCGATGACAGCCGAGTCGACACAGCTCGTAATGTACGTCCCCAGATCTGTCATAATATACAAGATCAAGCGGATAGAGAAGAAGATCAGGGAATATTCAGACAGGCTGGCGACAGTACCGGCAGATGATATTGAGGCTGCAGCCGACGTGATGAAGCTGCTGAAGAAAATGAACGAGACCAGAAACGTCCTCAACGAAAGGCTGGGACGCAGATTTACGAGAAAATAAAATATGACATTATGAATAACAAGAATTTCAAAAGGACTTTGGTGACATGTGCACTTCCCTACACCAACGGGCCGGTGCACATCGGACATCTTGCAGGAGTATATGTGCCTGCCGACATCTACGTAAGGTATCTGAGGATGAGAGGAGAGGATGTGCTTTTCATCTGCGGGTCGGATGAACATGGCGTACCTATCACCATCAAGGCCAAGAAAGAGGGATGCACCCCCCAGGACATAGTCGACAGATACCACAGACTGATCAAGGATTCATTTGTCGGGCTGGGCATCAATTTCGACATATATTCAAGGACCACTTCCGCAATGCACGAAGCCACTGCATCCGAATTCTTCAGAAAGCTCTATGATGAAGGCAAGTTCATAGAGAAAGAGAGCGAGCAGTATTACGATGAGGAGGCAAAGACGTTCCTTGCCGACAGATACATTGTCGGCACCTGTCCGAAATGCGGGAACGAGAAAGCCTATGGAGACCAGTGCGAGAAATGCGGAAGCACCCTCTCCCCCGACGAACTCATCAACCCGCACTCTGCGCTGAGCGGATGCGCCCTTGTAAAGAAAAAGACGAAACACTGGTACCTGCCTCTCGACAAATACGAACCGTGGCTCAAGGAATGGATTCTCGACGGGCATAAGGAATGGAGGACGAATGTCTACGGACAGTGCAAATCCTGGATAGACGGAGGGCTGCAGCCGCGCGCCGTCAGCCGCGACCTGGACTGGGGAGTCCCGGTACCCGTGGAAGGAGCCGAGGGCAAGGTTCTCTATGTCTGGTTCGACGCCCCTATCGGATACATATCCAACACCAAGGAGCTCCTGCCGGTATCGTGGGAGAAATGGTGGAGGTCGGATGACACCAGGCTGGTACATTTCATCGGGAAAGACAATATCGTGTTCCACTGCATAGTGTTCCCGTCAATGCTCAAGGCATACGGAGGGTTCGTCCTGCCGGACAATGTGCCTGCCAACGAGTTCCTCAACCTTGAAGGGGACAAGATATCCACCTCCCAGGGCTGGGCCGTATGGCTCGATGAATACCTGAAGGAATTCCCGGGACAGGAAGATGTGCTCAGATACGTGCTCTGCGCCAACGCTCCCGAGACAAAGGACAATGACTTCACCTGGAAAGATTTCCAGTCCCGCAACAACAGTGAACTGGTGGCAATATTCGGCAACTTCGTCAACAGGGCCGTGGTACTGACCCACAAGTATTTCGACGGAATGGTTCCGGGCAATCTGAAGCCGGAGGCAATAGATGCAGAGACACTTGCCCAGATTCAGCCGCTGAAGGAATCCATTGCGGAAAATCTCGGTCATTACAAGTTCCGCGAAGCACTCAAGGAAGCTATGAACATCGCCAGGGTCGGGAACAAATATCTCACCGATACCGAGCCGTGGAAAGTCGCAAAGACAGATATGGACAGGACGGCCTCGATCCTGAACACATCCCTGCAGATCTGCGCAGACCTCGCTGTAGCCTTCGAGCCGTTCCTGCCGTTCTCTGCGGAAAGGCTCCGCAAGATTCTCAACGTGGGTTTCAATGCCGGATGCGACCACCGAAACGGAGAGGAAGGCAGCATACGCACAAATATGTTCAATGAAGGGGAAGCCGCAGCCCTGCATACCGCGTCTTCCGGCATCTCCGGATGCGCATCTCCGGACGGGTCATCTGCCGCACCGGCAGGCGCCGTCACTCTGTCGTGGGACACTTTCGGCACACCGGCCCTTCCTGAGGGACATCAGCTCGGGGAGGCAGTGCTGCTGTTCTCCAAGATCGAGGATTCTGTCGTAGAGGCACAGGTGGCGAAGCTGGAGGCGATAAAGAAAGCCAGGGAAGCAGCAGCCGCTGCGGAGGAGGCGAAGAAGGTCACTCCACAGAAGGCTGAATGCACATTCGGGGATTTCGAGAAGATGGACATCCGTACAGCTACCGTACTTGAGGCCGAACGAGTTCCCAAGACCGACAAACTGCTGAAACTGACAATCGACACCGGGATCGACACCAGGACGATAGTATCAGGAATAGCTGAATACTATACTCCGGAGGAAATGGTCGGCAGACAGATCTGCATACTTGCCAACCTCGCCCCTCGCAAGATCCGCGGCATCGAGTCCAAAGGAATGATACTGATGGCCCGCCAGAATGATGGCAAGATGCGTTTCATCACACCTGCAGAGACCCTCTCCAACGGCGCCGAGATAGGATAGTACATAATGAAGCCGGGGCCCTGATGTTTCCGGCAGTCATACCCTACAGAAAGACATTATGATAGCAATCAGGGAAAATGTAGACCTTACGGACAGGAACACCTTCGGAATGAGGGTGAAGGCGGCCTGTGTCGTGGAATACGACAGCATAGACGACCTTGAGGAGATACGGAAGATGCTGTCCCCGGAAGGGGAAGGGAAAAGACTGGCGGCTCCTGTCCTGCATATCGGAGGAGGGAGCAACCTGCTTTTCACCAAGGATTTCCCCGGCACCCTGCTGCATTCACGCATAAAGTTCATCAGAATTTCCGATGACAGCCATCAAGACGGTGACGTGACAGTCGAGGTCGGGGCAGGGACAGTATTCGATGACTTCTGCGCCTGGGCGGCCGGGAAAGGGCTGTGGGGCGTTGAGAACCTCTCGCACATTCCAGGAGAGACCGGAGCTGCCGCAGTCCAGAACATAGGGGCCTACGGAGTCGAGATCAAGGATGTCATCGATATGGTGAACTGCTACGATATGGTGCTCGGCAGGTCGGTGTCATTCAATGCAGATGACTGTGGATACGGTTACAGAGACTCTCTGTTCAAGAGGGACAGGAAAGGCAGATACATAGTCACCTCCGTGACTTTCAGGCTGTCTTCCTCACCGGCACCTGTCCTGGACTACGGGCATATCCGTTCTGCCGTGGAATCAGCCTCAAGAATGGACATGCCCGGCCGGACCCGCGACTCCTCCAAAGGGGAACGTTCCAATGGCGAGACCATGCCGGAAGACGCCATCCCTGGCCTGACACCAGCCATAATACGGGAGACAGTTACAGCTATCAGGAAAGAGAAGCTGCCGGAACCGTCCGAGACCGGCAGCGCCGGCAGTTTCTTCAAGAATCCAGTCGTGCCGCGTTCCGACTATGACCGCGTCGCCTCCATCGCCGCCCTTTATCTCGGAAAGGACTGCAAGGTACCGCACTACGATGCCGGTTCGGGATTCGTCAAGATCCCTGCAGCCTGGCTGATCGAGCAGTGCGGCTGGAAAGGCTATAGGAAAGGCAATGTAGGGGTATATGACAGGCAGCCGCTGGTGATAGTGAATACGACAGGGATGGCGACCCCGGAAGAAGTGCTTGCACTTGAAAAAGAAATCGTATCTTCTGTCAGGGAGAGATTCGGCATTACACTCACCCCTGAAGTCGAACACATTTGAAATTTAACCCGGACAGCAGAAACCATTTAACCAGACAACAGAAATGAGTTCTTTTGTTATTGAAGGCGGATACAAACTGAGCGGCGCCATCAGGCCGCAGGGAGCAAAGAACGAAGCCCTTGAGGTGATAAGCGCCACTCTTCTGACAGACGAGGAAGTGACTATCTCGAACATCCCTGAAATACTGGATGTACGCAATCTGATAATCCTTCTGGAGGGCATCGGAGTGAAAGTGACAAGACTCGAGAAAGGGAAATACACTTTCAAGGCAGACAGCGTGGACACGGAATATGTCGCGAGCGATGACTTTGTACGCAAATGCTCTGCATTGAGAGGCTCTGTAATGGTTGTAGGGCCGCTTCTGGCACGGTTCGGACAGGCATACTTCCCAAAGCCTGGAGGAGACAAGATAGGACGGCGCAGAGTCGACACCCATATCACCGGAATGATCGGTCTCGGGGCCGCTCTCGACTATGATGCCCACAAGAAAGCCTTCTTTCTGCATCTTCCGGAAGGCAGACGTCTGACAGGGAAATATATGCTGCTGGACGAGGCATCAGTTACCGGAACAGCCAATATCCTTATGGCGGCGACTCTCGCAGAGGGGACGACAACGATATACAACGCAGCATGTGAACCATATATCCAGCAGCTCTGCCGTATGCTCTCGGCTATGGGGGCAGAAATTGAAGGCATCGGATCGAATCTTCTGACCATCAAAGGGGTCAGTCGGCTGCACGGGGCGCAGCACACCATCCTCCCCGATATGATCGAGGTCGGCAGCTTCATAGGAATGGCGGCACTCAACCGCAGTTCGATCACCATCAAAGATGTATCTTACGACAATCTGGGGATAATTCCTGAATCCTTCAGGCGGCTCGGCATAAAACTGGAGCAGAGAGGGGATGACATCTATGTCCCGGAACAGGAGAGCTATGTCATCGACTCCTTTCTCGATGGCTCGATAATGACCATATCGGATGCCCCGTGGCCGGGTCTCACTCCTGACCTGCTGAGCGTAATGCTTGTCGTCGCCACACAGTGCAAGGGCAGCGTACTGATACACCAGAAAATGTTTGAAAGCAGGCTGTTTTTCGTGGACAGGCTGATAGAGATGGGAGCCCAGATCATCCTGTGCGACCCTCACAGAGCCGTGGTGATAGGTCACGACCACAATTTCCAGCTTAAACCGGGGAATATGCTTTCACCAGACATCCGTGCAGGAATCGCTCTTCTGCTTGCTGCAATGTCGGCCAAAGGCACGAGCATCATCAGCAATATCGAGCAGATCGACCGCGGATACGAAGACATCGACCTGCGGCTCAACGCCCTCGGGGCGCACATCACAAGACAGTAAAGCCATCTCACTCCCCGGAAACCGGAACGGAATACCGCTCCTTCATCCTGAACGAAGCGGCTCTTGTCATCCCGAACGAAGCCGCTCTTGTCATCCTGGCGGCAGCTGCTACATTGTCATCCTGAACGGCAGCGAAGGATCTGATACAGAGCGTTGTCACCATAGACGAAGCCGCCAGGCGAAGTGAAGGATCTGGAGCACCACGATGGTTTCTGACGGCGGATTCATACAACAGATTCTTCGCTGTCGCTCCCTTAGATTTGCACAAAGGAAAGAAATACGGCTGGAATGTTTACTTTTGTTGTATTAAAGAGACAGGCCAGCCAACCGTAAAGTAAACCATCATCGCTCTAGAGGCACTCTATATTCTGTTTTGGACTTTGCGGTTAACAGTCAGAAGCCACATAGAAAACTTTATCCCCAGATTGTTAAGGGAGATGGCTCAGGGCTGTTGTAGCTGACCTGCAAAAAAAATAAAGATATGGCAAAGTTAATTATCGGGATCGATTTCAGCAAGAGAAAGATGAATTTCTGCTGTATGGACTCGCAGGACATGAGGGTCCTGCTGGAAGGGGAGGTGGAGAACAGCCGGAACGGCTGCACGGAGATGACAGGGCGGCTTCGCTCCCTGCGGAGGGGCCTCAGGTCCGGCGACCTCCTGTTCTGCGGGGAGAACACCGGCGTGTACAGCCTCGAGACCGCGGAATGCCTGACCTCGCGCGGCTACTTCGTCTGGCTGGAGAGCCCGCTCCAGATCAAGCTGAGCAGCGGGATGCGCCGAGGCAAGACAGACCCGCTTGACGCGCGTATGATAGCCGAGTACGCCTTCAGGCACCTGGACCTGGCGAAGATGTTCGCCCCGGACGGGGAGGGGCTGAAGAAGCTCCGGGAGCTCCACCTCACCAGGAGGAAGCTGAAAGAGTGCGAGACCGCCCTGAAGAACTTCTCCGGGAGCATCCGGGGCGCCTCCGGGACGGCCGCCGACGCCCTGCGGAGTGTCATAGCGGAGATAAAGGAGTCCATCCACGCCCTCGAGAAGGAGATCCGCGGGATGCTCTCCGAGGAGCCCGAATTCAAGGAGAACGTCTCCCTGGCGCTCTCCGTGCCCGGGATCTCCTGGGTGTCGGCCGCCGCCATCATCCTCGACACAAGGAACTTCTCCCGATTCCAGACCGCCCGGCAATATGCGAACCACGCCGGATGCGTGCCACACGAGCACGAATCCGGATCGAGCGTGCACCGGAGGCCCAGGGTGAGCAGGGCCTCGAACCGGTACATCAACTCCCTGCTCACTCAGGGGGCGAACTCCCTGATCGTGCACAACTCCCAGACCAGGGAGTACGCGCACAGGAAGAGGGCCGAGGGGAAGGTGCACGCGGTAATCGTAAACAACATCCGGAACAAGACTATACACAGGCTCTTCGCGGTGATCCGGGACAGGGTGCCCTTCGACTGGTCATATTCGGGTAAATATAAAGGACCGATGACTTCCGGTGCGACTAATACCGATGCCGTATGACTGTAAAAA